>JBARYO010000597.1:0-1524 GCA_049647905.1 Elainellaceae cyanobacterium
GTGGTGGGCGGTAAACTATCGAACAACAAAGGGGTAAATTTTCCAGGAATTTACTTATCAGTCAAAGCGTTAACGGATAAAGACCGCAAAGATTTGGTGTTCGGCCTTGATCAAGGGGTAGATTGGGTGGCGCTAAGCTTCGTGCGGAACCCGCAGGATATTTTAGAAATTAAGGAGCTGATGTCCAGCTCCGGTAAGCATGTCCCTGTAATCGCCAAGATTGAGAAGCATGAGGCCATCGAGCAGATGGAGGCCATCCTATCCGTATGTGATGGCGTGATGGTGGCCCGTGGCGATCTGGGTGTGGAAGTGGCAGCGGAAGAAGTTCCTGTTCTGCAAAAGCGACTGATTGCGATCGCCAACCGCCTTGGCATTCCTGTCATCACTGCCACGCAGATGCTGGACAGCATGGCCCACAGCCCCCGCGCGACCCGTGCTGAGATTTCGGATGTGGCCAACGCTATTTTGGACGGCACGGACGCCGTCATGCTCTCTAACGAAACCGCTGTCGGAGAGTATCCGATTCAATCGGTAGAAACCATGGCGAGGATCGCCGTTCGGCTTGAGCGCGACCAGCTCACCAGCCGCACCTTTGAGGAAAAGCTAGGCCATACAATCCCAAATGCTATCAGCCAGGCTGTTGGACGTATTGCAGCGCAGCTGGATGCTGCCGCAATTATGACCCTGACAAAAACGGGGGCAACGGCTAGAAACGTATCCAAGTTCCGCCCTCAGACGCCAATTTTGGCGGTGACGCCCCATACGGACGTGGCCCGTCAGCTCCAGCTAGTTTGGGGCGTCAAGCCGCTGCTTGTTTTGGATCTCCCGTCCGCCGGACAGACGTTTCGGGCTGCGCTCAGCGTCTCTCAAGAAGTAAATCTGCTAAAAGAAAGCGATCTCGTTGTCATGACGGCAGGTACATTGCAGGGCGTTGCCGGATCGACCGACCTAATCAAAGTGGAAATTGTGACTGCGGTGATGGGGAAAGGGATTGGAATTGGGCAAGGCGCAGTCAACGGCAGCGCCCGTGTTGTTCGCACCCCAATGGATGCCGCGAGCTTTAGCCCAGGGGAAATATTGGTGGTATCGCACACGAGCGCCGACTATGTAGAAGCCATTCGTAATGCTGCAGGCATTATTACCGAAGACGACAGCTTGACAGGCCATGCTGCTACCATTGGTCTGCGGTTGGGAGTACCCGTTATTCTCGGGGTTGAAAACGCCACCGATATTATCCGAGAGGGCACCATCTTGACCTTAGATTTACAGCGGGGTCTTGTATATTCGGGCACTCGGGGCAGCGGCATAGAGCCGACAGCTGTAACGTCCTTAGTGTAACCCGTGCCCCATGGCCCGTGACTGTGCCAGATGTAGTATTGGCCTAAGCAAGAGTCCGGCAACACTACGAGTATCTGTACTATATGTGAAGCCTTTGCTACGGTCGCTTGACTGATACAGTGCTGAATGCATCGGATTAGTCCATACCTTCAAGTCAAACTGATTTGTTCGTCTTATCAGTGATAC
>JBARYO010000598.1:0-5579 GCA_049647905.1 Elainellaceae cyanobacterium
GGTGGCGGGTGGGGGGGCGGTGGACCTGCAGGTGCTCCAAAATCACGGGCAGGTAGGTGCTCTCGGGCAAGATTGCCCCCAGGATATGGAGTCCGGCGTCTAGAACCGCTGGATGCAGCCTGTAGGCCTCGATGTCTCGCCACACCGCATCGGGCACCCGAATGCGACCTAGGGCAACGCCATCCCCGTTCCAAAGCTGCTCTACGCCCTGGAAGCTGGGGCCAAAGTCAATATGGTGCGATCGCCGCCCCTGGTAGAAGCGTTCAGCGGAAATGGATTCGGTGCAGGCATCCCGCCAGGTCGCTAGGTCAAAGGCCATCGGCTGGATAGGGGACTGGGGCGATCGCTGTTGCCCGAGCTTCACCTGACCTGAAGCATGGCGGGTCCAAGCTGACCCATTGGGGGACGGTTCCTCAGTCAGGGCTGCGCCGAAGATCTCAAACCGGTAGGTCTCTTTGCCCTCAGGGGTCAAGGCGAGCTGCAGAGTATGGGGTGAGGCGCTGTCTTCTCCCAGCACTAGGGGCTGTTCGATGAATAGTTCCTTCAGCGCAATCTGATTCTCTTTGTGGCGACCCTCTTGGCCAAACGCCTTCGCCCCTGCGGCCAGCGCCATCTCAACATAGGCCGTCAGGGGCAAGACAGCTTCGCCGTAAATGCGGTGGTCGGCGAGATAGGCTAGGGCGGCCTGCGGCCCAATGCGAGATTGAAACCGAATATCTTGACCAGCCAGCTGCATCTGCTGGCCGAGCAGCGGGTGCCCCTGGGGGGCGGGCGTGATGGCTGGGCGGCTGGGCTGGGGATCTAGCCAGTAGCGCTGCCGCTGAAACGGATAGGTGGGCAGGTGCTCTCGGCGACGGATGTAGCCCTGGTCGAAACCGAGCCAGTTTACGGAGATGCCCCGCAGGTAAAGCTGGGACAGGCTGTCCAGCATGACTTGCCAGTCTGTTTGGGGTGGGGCTTGAAACGAGGGGACACGCAAGCTGGGCAACCACAGACCATCATGGTCGGGCAGGCACTGACGCCCCAGAGCTAGCAAAATCGGCCTCGGGCCAATCTCCAGCATGATCTCTGTCCTCTGCTGAGCCAGACTGGTGATGCCATCGGCAAATCGAACCGGCTGACTGACGTGGCGCACCCAATAGTCTGGCGTTGCAACCTCACCGGTGGCAAGCTGCCCGGTCACGTTGCTGATGAAGGCCAGCTTGGGCGATGAAAAGCTCACCTTGCGGGCAACTCGCTCAAACTCAGACAGCATCGGCTCCATCAGCGGCGAGTGGAAGGCATGGGACACCTGCAGTTCCTTCGTTTTGACGCCTGCAGCACTTAACGCACTGCCAACGGTGAGAACCGCGTTGCGATCGCCAGAGATCACCACGCTTTCAGGGCCGTTGATCGCCGCGATGGTTACCCTGCCGCTGCCCTGGGTACTGTTCTGATCAGCACTATCCTTGTAGGCTTTGAGGGCGTCAGCTACCTGCTCCGGAGAAGCCATCAGCGACATCATGGTGCCCTCTTGGGGCAGCGCCTGCATCAATCGACCCCGATTGGCAATTAAAGTCAAGCCGTCTTCTAAACTAAAGACTCCAGCCACGCAGGCGGCGACATACTCCCCAACGCTGTGGCCCATGACAACGCTCGGCTCAATGCCCCAGGAGAGCCACAGCTGAGCGAGGGCATATTCCACGGCAAATAGAGCGGGTTGGGTATAGGCGGTGTCGTTGAGCCGTGAACTGAGCGTTGAGCTGCCTCGCGAGTCGGCCACCGCCTCGTTGGGATAGAGGACCTCCAGCAAAGGAAGGTCTAGGTAGGGCTGCAGGATGTCATCGCACCGACGAATCGCATCTCGAAACGTAGGCTGGCTCTCGTAAAGCTGGCAGCCCATGTTGACGTATTGGGAGCCTTGCCCCGTAAACAGAAAGGCGATCGCCCCCGCTCGTTGCGAAGGCTGGACCACGGCTCGTTGCGCTGGGGCCACATCAGCCAGACGGTCCCGCAGCTGGGCAGCGGACTCTGCCACCACCGCTAGACGATGGCTAAAATGCTTGCGTCCGCCGTTGGCCGTAAAGGCAATGTTGGCCAAATCTAGCTCCGGATGGGCATCCAGATGGGTACTGTAGCGCTGCCTCAGCGTCTGTAGCGCGTCGTCGGTCTTGGCCGAGAGGGTAAAGATGTGGGCGGGACGCTCTATGCCAGGTCGCCCTTCCTCTGCATGGCTTGTTTCCCCCGTACTGCCTACGCTCGGCGCTTCTTCTAGCACCACATGAACATTGGTGCCCCCCATGCCAAACGAACTCACCCCGGCCCGACGGGGCTGCCCATTAGAGGTCCAGTCCCGCCGCTGGGCATTGACGAAAAATGGACTGTTGGCAAAATCAATTTTGGGATTAGGTGTTTCAAAGTTTAGGCTGGCGGGAATCACCTGATGCTTGAGCGCCAACGCCGTTTTAATCAGGCCCGCCACCCCCGCCGCGTTGGCCAAGTGCCCCACGTTGGTCTTCACCGAGCCGATGGCGCAAAACCCGGTTCCCGCTGTGGTGGCGCGAAAGGCTTGGGTCAGCGCGGCCACTTCAACGGGGTCGCCAAGGGCAGTGCCTGTGCCGTGGGCTTCGACATAGCTTACGGTGCTGGCGTCAATTTCAGCGATCGCCTGAGCCTCGGCAATCACAGCCGCCTGGCCCTCCACAGAGGGGGCGGCGTAGCTCACCTTTAAGGCACCGTCGTTGTTGATGGCAGAGCCTTTGATTACCGCATAGATGCTGTCGCCATCGGCTAGAGCATCGGCCAGCCGCTTGAGCACCACAATCCCCGCCCCATTGCCAAACACCGTACCGCTCCCCTGGGCATCAAAGGCGCGGCAGTGGCCGTCGGGAGAAAACACCGCCCCCTCTTCGTACAGGTAGCCCGTCTTTTGCGGCAAACGGATGGCTACACCACCGGCCAGCGCCATGGTGCATTCGCCGTTGAGTAAGCTCTGCGCGGCGCTATGGATGGCCACCAATGCGGTGGAGCAGGCCGTTTGGACGTTGACGCTGGGCCCGGTGAGGTTGAGCTTGTAGGATAGGCGGGTGGGCAAAAAATCCGGCGATTGCCCGATGGTCATTTGGATATCGCCGACGGTTTCCAGGAATGAGCGGTTGGCGGCGTAGCCCAGGTTGGGGCAGACGTTGTTGATGAAATAGGTGTTGATCCCGCCCCCGGCGTACACCCCAATCCTACCGGGGTAAGTCTCTGGGTCGTAGCCCGCATCCTCTAGGGCTTCCACGGCGCATTCTAGGAAAACCCGCTGCTGGGGGTCGAGCTGTGCCGCTTCTCGGGGGCTGTAGCCAAAGAAGGCGGCGTCGAACTGATCCACATCGTCCAAAGCCGCCCCAGCGTTGACGTAGTTGGTCTGGGTCAACCAGGCGGGGTCAGCAGGTTCTAGGTCGCTGGGGGGGAAGGTCGAAATTGACTCTACGCCGTCGCACAGATTTTGCCAGAATGCCTCAACGTTCGGGGCACCGGGGAACCGTCCGGCCATGCCGATGATGGCGATGGAGTCGTGCGATCGCCGCTCCTGTTGCGGGGCCTGGCGTCGTACCACCTGCTGAGCGGGCTGGCTGAGGTGCTGGGCCAGCCGCTGAATCGTGGGGTATTGAAACAGGGTGACGATGGATAGGTCCGCCGATAGAGTTGGGCCAAACGCCGCCAGCAAACTCTGATGGGCCTGAATCAGCAGCAGCGAGTTGCCCCCCAGCTCAAAAAAGTTGTCGCAAACCCCCACTTCATCCAGCTGCAGCAGATCTCGCCAGACCTGGGCAATGCGCTGCTCTGTTTCATCTTGGGGCAGCACCAGCTCAGTAGCCAGTTCAGGGCGCGATCGCTCTGGAGCCGGTAGTGCCCGGCGGTCTAGCTTGCCGTTGGCGTTGAGGGGCATCGCGTCTAGGAGGACAAACGCCGCTGGGACCATGTAGTCAGGCATTCGGTCCTGCAGATAGCGGCGCAGCACAGGTTCAAGATCGCGGGCGATTTTGCCTTTGAGGGGGTTGTTGGCGTAGCGACTCCAGCCCTGATGCTGTGGGTTCTCAGGGTATGAATTTTCGGGGTGTGGGGTTTCGGGGCGTGGGCTCGGGCGGTACCACAGCAGTGGCTCGGCGACTCCCGCCTTGTAATTCAACGCCTCTAGCTGCTGAAAAACAACGTTGTAGCAGCCGGGTGCCCCCGTCCCCGACCAGGTTACTGAAACGGCATAGGATAGCGCTTCCCCCATCTGCCACCAGTCTTCAGGCTCGATGCCCCGCTGCCCGCACTGAAGCTGAGATTTCAGGTCACCGACGGTGCGGTCGCGCGGCGACTCGGAAGGAGTACCGCCATCGCCCTGCAGCAATTCCAACAGTGCCGTCTCCGTCTCTAGGCGAGCGTTCGGCACCTGACGAATGACGAGGGCCTGGGGCTGGTCTTCTAATAGCTGCTGGCGGACCTGGGCCAGCGATCGCACCCCGTCACCCTGGTCGCCATCCCAGTGTAAGGACGTTGTTTCGGGGGCAGAGACAGCCCCCCTCTCAACCCACAGGGTGACATCGTAGCGGAACGCCGTCAGCTCGTTGCGGGCATGCCCTCGCTTCAGCTGAACCACGACGTGACTAATCTGCTCTAGGCGCTCTGCCAGGGCGTAAAATAAGCCGGGGTCAATCAGCAGCTCCTCTTCATTGTCGATGCTTTTTTGCAGCCGTAGCCGCAGCTGCTGTTGGGACAACGTATCGGGCGATCGCGCCAGCTGAACCGAGGCGTGGAAAGCCTCCAGCAGCGGCAGGCTACGGATGTCGCCAATAAAAATAAATCCGCCGGGTTCAACCGCCTTGGCCGCTTTTTCCAGCACCGCTACGAAGTACTCTACGCTGGGAAAGAGCTGAATCACCGAGTTGATCACCACCGCGTCTAAGGTGTTGGGTTCAATACCGCTAAAATCGTCAGCGGCCCGCTGGCGCAGCTCCACCTGGGACCAGTCTCCGCCCAGCTCAGGGAACTGCCGCGCGATGTAGTCAAGCGCTTCTTGCGAGATGTCGATTCCCAGATAATGGGCGCAGGCGGGGGCAACGCGAAACAGCAGCATACCCGTGCCGCAGCCAATTTCGAGGACGCGGGTCGGCTGCCCGGCTTGGATTCTCGCCACCGTAGCATCAACCCAATGCCGCATCTGCGCCGCCGGAATGGGTTGGCCGCTGTAGCTGTCGTTCCAGCCGACAATGTTAAAGGTGGGGTCGTGATTCTCCTCAGGCGCGGCTTGGCCATAGACCACGTTATCAACCTGCTGCCACTGCGCCACCTGCTCGGCCTGTGCCGTAGCGCTGATCTCCTGGTGACCGACCACGTAAGCCACCACTCGCTTGTCGCCAGGGGTGTCTTCTCGGGTCACCGCCGCCGCCTGCTGCACCGCCGGATGCTGAATTAGCGCCGACTCAATTTCCCCCAGCTCGATGCGAAAGCCGCGAATTTTTACCTGGTCGTCGGTTCGGCCCAGGAATTCAAGGGTGCGATCGCCTCGGTAGCGCACCAAGTCTGCGGTTTTATACAGCCGATAGTCCCCAAATAGTTCCCGAGCT
>JBARYO010000599.1:0-5813 GCA_049647905.1 Elainellaceae cyanobacterium
CCCTAACCCTGCAGCCGCCAGCAAGCCATGATATCGTCCAGTGCAATAGTCACTCCTTTGGTTGACCCATCAGTGGCGCTTGGTGCTGGCCACCGCCCTTCGCCCTACCCCATCAGCATCGCCCCCATGATGGACCGCACGGATCGCCACTACCGCTATTTCATGCGGCAGATCACCCGGCAGACCCTGCTGTATACCGAGATGGTGACCACGGGTGCCATTCTCCACGGCGATCGCGACCATTTGCTGGGGTTCTCGCCCCAGGAAAAGCCCCTATCACTGCAGCTGGGGGGCGATGACCCCAAAGACTTGGCCCACTGCAGCTGC
Source organism: Elainellaceae cyanobacterium (assembly GCA_049647905.1). Taxonomy (GTDB): domain Bacteria; phylum Cyanobacteriota; class Cyanobacteriia; order CAKZMO01; family CAKZMO01; genus JBCCAG01. The sequence goes on from JBARYO010000599.1 coordinate 328, forward strand.
ATTGCCTATGGGCGGGGCTACGACGAGGTGAACCTAAACGTGGGCTGCCCCAGCGATCGCGTCCAAAGCGGTCACTTTGGCGCTTGCCTCATGGCCCAGCCAGAGCGGGTGGCGGACTGCGTTGCGGCCATGAAAGCCGCCGTGCCCATCCCGGTGACGGTGAAGCACCGCATTGGCATCGACGACTGCGATCGCTATGAGGATATGGCCCACTTTGTGGCGACGGTGGCGGCAGCGGGCTGTCATCACTTTACGGTGCATGCCCGCAAGGCTTGGCTGCAGGGGCTAAACCCCAAACAAAACCGCACCGTGCCTCCCTTGCGCTATGGGGACGTGCAGCGGTTGAAGCGGGAGTTTCCGCAGCTGATCATTGAGGTGAACGGTGGCATCATCGACCTCGGGCAGATGCACACCCAGCTGCAGCAGGTGGATGCGGTAATGGTGGGGCGGGCGGCTTACGATAATCCCTATCTGTTTGCGGCTGTGGACGGGGCGTTCTTTGGCGATGGCGATCGCCCCCAGACTCGCCGCGAGGTGGTGGCGGCCATGGTGCCCTATATTGACCACTGGCGCGATCGCTGGGCTGGGAGATTCAAGATCAACAAAATCACCCGCCACATGCTGCAGCTCTTTACCGGACAGCCGGGAAGTAAAGCCTGGAAGCGTCACTTAACTGAGCAGTCTTGCCGCGTGGGGGCAGGGAGCGACGTGGTGCGGCAGGCGCTTGATTTAGTGCCTTAGGACTAGAGGTAACAAGGTCCAGATACCGTAATTGGCCAAAGCCAGTCGCTCATATATAGCAGTCGCCACATCGGCTAGGACAAAGGTGCGTTCTAGACTCCGCGCTTCGCGCGGAGTCTAGAACATTTCACCGTACTCTATCGCTCAACGGGCGCTATATTTATGTCACATCGTTAATTTTATTGGGTTTTAGCCAACCAGCTGATTATATTGATGTCGGCTATAGAGCTCTGAAAAAATCCTGGCTGCTGTAAGTTTTATCAATGACAAATCCATCTGGCTACTACCGATTTCCGACCATCCATGGCGATCGCGTCGTATTTGTGTGCGAAGACGACCTGTGGAGCGTCCCTGTCGGAGGCGGTAGCGCCGTGCGGTTGACGGCGAATCTGGGAGCGGTGAGCCATCCAGCGCTCTCCCCAGACGGTCAGTATCTTGCCTTTGTAGGCCGGGACGAAGGCCATGCGGAGGTGTATGTGATGCCAGCAGCGGGCGGCAGCGCCACGCGGCTGACATTTTTGGGGGCCGGAACCCAGGTGGTCGGCTGGAGTGTCGATGGACATTCAATTATTTTTGCCAGCAGCGCCGGACAGCCGTTTCGTCGGTTGACCCAGCTCCATAGCATCAATCGTGGGGGAGGCTTGCCCCAGCTGCTGCCCTACGGCATGGCCCATAGGGTCTCTTTTGGCCCCAACGGTGGCACCCTACTGGGGCGGAATATTGGTGACCCAGCGCGGTGGAAGCGCTACCGAGGAGGGCTTGCTGGGGTGATGTGGATTGATCGAGAGGGGAGCGGCAGGTTTGAACGGCTGCTGGATATTCCGGGCAATATTGCCGCCCCAATGTGGATTGGCGATCGCATCTATTTCATTTCAGACCATGAGGGCATTGGCAATCTCTACAGCTGTACCCCAGCGGGGCAAGATCTGCAGCCGGTGACGCATCAGCAAGAGTACTACGTGCGCAACGCGGCCACCGATGGGCAGCGGATTGTCTACCACGCTGGGGCTGAGCTATTTTGCGTTGACGTCGCCTCTGGCGAGCAGCAGGGCATTCCCGTTGAGTTCTACAGCCCCCATGTTCAGCGCCAGCGCAAGTTTGTCGATACCGGCCACTATCTAGAAGACTACGACCTCCACCCCAAAGGGCATTCAACCCTAATGACCAGCCGGGGGCAAAGCTTCCGCTTTGGCCATTGGGAAGGGGCGGTACTGCCGCTCAAGCCACCAGAAGGAGGGCGGTATCGCCTTACTCAGTATCTTCAGGATGGTGCGACCCTTGTCGCAGTTAGCGTCATTGGTGATGCTGACTGCGACGGCGGCGTTGGCAACACCGGTAGGGAAGCCCTAGAGGTTGTGAGTACTGAATTCGATGCCTCCCCTGTGATCTTAGACGGCATTGATGTTGGCCGTGTGGTGGACCTTAAGGTTTCTCCCGTTGCCAATCAGGTCGTGCTCTCCAACCAGCGTCACGAGCTGATTTGGGTCGATCTAGAGACGCAGCAATTTCGCCTGTTAGACCGCAGCCGCTACCAGCGCATCCATGGCTTTAGCTGGTCCGCCGATGGGGCCTGGATTGTCTATGGCTGCAGCGAGACCCAGTTCACCTCTTCCATCAAGCTTTGCCAGGTCGCCAAGGGCGAGACCCACCACGTCACGTCGCCCCGTTTTTTCGATTTCTCTCCCACCTTTGACCCGCAAGGAAAGTTCATCTATTTCCTCTCCGTGCGGGACTTCAATCCAGTGTACGACAGTGTCTACTTTGACCTAAACTTTCCCCGCGCCACGCGCCCGTTTCTGGTGTCGCTCCAGCAGGATACCCGCTCTCCCTTTATGCCAATGCCCAGGCCCATTGCCGAGGACGACAGGGGTGAGGAGGACAGGGGTGAGGATGATAAGCGGGATGACGATAAAAATGAGTCTGAGAGCGATGCTAAGGGAGATGACGACAGCAGCGGCGACGGCCCTGAAGACAGCCGTGACCATGGTGGCCACGGCAAACCGGCGGCATTAACCATTGATATTGACGGCATCGAGGGGCGGATTGCCGGCTTCCCGGTGCCGGAAGGACGCTATCGCCAGGTCTGGGGACTGAAGGAGGGAGCACTGTTTAGCTCCGTACCAGTTAAGGGCAGTTTGGGGGACGATTGGGACAGCGCAGACCCCCCTGCAGATGGAAAGATCGAGCTGTATGACTTCAAGCGTCAGAATTGCGAACTTGTTGCCGAAGACGTCAGCGACTTCAAGGTGGGCTGGGACCACAGCACGTTGATCTACCGGTCTGGCGATCGCCTCCGGGTGTGCGCCGCCAAGGCCCAGTCTGATGCCGATAGCGATGGGGATGAGGAGGAGCCCAGCCGCAAAACGGGCTGGCTCGACCTCGACCGGGTGCGCATCTCGGTAGACCCCCAGCAAGAATGGCGACAGATGCTGGCGGAGATCTGGGGGCTGCAGCGGGACCACTTTTGGACGGAAGACCTGTCGGGGGTGGACTGGGAGCGGGTTTACCAGCGATACCGTCCTCTGCTTGACCGGGTGGGCACGCGATCGGAATTTTCTGACCTGGTGTGGGAGCTGCAGGGGGAGTTAGGCACCTCCCATGCCTACGAAAGTGGGGGAGACTACCGGGAAGAGCCCGACTACGCCCTGGGATTTTTGGGGGCAGACTTCACCTGCGACGCGGATGGATATCGCATCGCCCACATTGCCAAAGGTGACCCCTGGAGCAAACAGAGCTCTCCCCTGCAGAGCATGGGCGTGAACCTGCAGGTGGGCGATCGCCTGTTGGCCATCAATGGGCAGCGCCTCACAGCCCAGCGAGGCCCCCATGAATTTTTGGTGCATCAGGCCAATTGCTGGGTGGATCTAACCGTCGCCGATGGTGAGGGTCAGCATCGGCGGACGGTGACCGTGAAGACTCTAGCCCGTGAGGGACGACTGCGCTACCGCGAGTGGGTGGAGCGCAACCATCGGGCCGTCACCGAGGCCACCGGCGGGCGGGTCGGCTACCTGCACATCCCCGATATGGCCCCAGAGGGGTATGCCGAGTTTCACCGCTACTACTTTGCCGAGGTCCATAAGCAGGGGCTAGTGGTAGATGTACGCTTCAACGGCGGGGGACATGTCTCCCAGCTGATTTTGGAGAAGCTCGCCCGTCAGCGCATTGGCTATGATGTGCCCCGCTGGGAGCAGCCGGAGCCCTATCCCTCAGATTCTATGGCAGGGCCGATTGTGGCCATTACCAACGAACAGGCAGGCTCTGATGGCGATATCTTTAGCCACTGCTTTAAGCTGATGAACATCGGCCCGCTGATCGGCACTAGAACCTGGGGTGGCGTCATTGGCATCTGGCCCCGGCACCAGCTGATAGATCACAGCATCGTAACTCAGCCCGAATATTCTTTCTGGTTTAAGGATGTGGGGTGGCAGGTGGAAAACTACGGCACCGATCCCACGATTCCGGTGGAGGTTCCCCCCCAGGATTGGGCCCAGGGCAACGACCTCCAGCTGAATAAGGCCATTGAGGTCATTTTGAAGCAGATTGAGGCGAATCCGGTGCAGCTCCCCGACTTCAACGATCGCCCCAAGCTGTACCTGCCATAGAAAATGAGCCGAGGGAACATAGCGCTACTCCCTCGGCTCATTTGGCTTATAAACCCGGTTAGATAGGTAAGCGAATCTTACCTCGACTTTATCCCTTAGCGCTGATGCGGCGGCAGATAGAACAATGAAGAGGACACTGTTGGCTTAGCCGTGATGGACCTGACAAATCTGATGGTGCCGTTCTGCCCCTTGTTCTCTGCGACGGTATGGCAATCGGCAATGGTGCTAGTAGAAAGTGCATCCTATCACCAGGCAAACGCACCGTGAGTGCTGTGCTAAGAGTGATGGGACTGGCTTACCTGCGGGGTTACCAGAACTACCACCGCGTGCTTAACCGAGCCGTGTGGTCTAGCCGCAAAGCGAGTTTTGTCCTGCTGCTGCATCTGATTGCGGTGTTCGTGCCCGTCGGGCCTCTCGTGATGGGACTTGACGATACGATTGAGCGGCGCTGGGGAAAGCAGATTGAGGCCAGGGGGATTTACCGTGACCCAGTGCGCTCAAGCGATAGCCACTCCGTCAAAGCCAGTGGACTGAGGTGGCTCTGACGAAGTGGCAGCTTTGCAGCCCTAGAGTTCCTGCGGTCAAACCCGTCTGATAGTATAGCGATCGCCATATCGGTTAGGACAAAGGTGCGTTCTAGACCCCGCGCGGAGCGCGGGGTCTAGAACAGTTCACCGTACTCTACCGCTCAACGGGTGCTATACCTGCTCTGATAGTGACAGCAACGCTAACCCGCCGGTAGCGGCTGTGGCACCACCACTTGTATCCAGCCTCCCCCTTGCTCGGGATGATTCTTCGCCACCACCGTCCCGTGATGCGCCGTCACAATCTGCTTCACGATCGCTAACCCCAGGCCACTGCCGCCGATGGAGTAAGCTGCGGTTGAGCCTCCCGGTACCACCGGTTGACGAGAGCGAGAGGCATCTGCTCGGTAGAAGCGCTCAAAAATATGGGGCAGATCCTCGTCCTTGAATCCCGGCCCGGCATCAATGATATCCAGCTGCAGCGCCGAAACCGCCGTTGTGGAGGCCGCTGTATCAAAGCAGGCATCCCCGTCAGTGACGCTGCCAGCTAAACAGACCTGTACGGGTTCCCACGGTGGGCTGTACTTGATGGCATTGTCCAGCAGGTTCACCACCACAC
>JBARYO010000600.1:0-1773 GCA_049647905.1 Elainellaceae cyanobacterium
GCTCAACTTGAGCCGACTCACCCCGTTACCCTCTCGATCTAGTCGAACCAACCGCAGTCTGTTGACACCTCCATTCGGTCCCAATACCGCGAACGACGGCTCTACTGTTGCAGCCCCCTTGAGTCCTGATGTAGAGGAAGATGACGGCCTGATACCCCAGTCACCGCTACAAGCATCACCGCTACAGGCATCACCGCTTCAAGTCACACCGTTGCAGGCAGCACCGCCCCGAGCCATACCGCCCCAGCCGCAGCCCGCGCCACAGCAAGCTACTAGGTCTCGTCCCGCTCCGGCTGCGGCTCCGGAGCCTGCTTCCCCTCCGCCTATTACCGCTTCCCCGCCGGAAGCCGTAATTCCCACAGCGCCTTCCGACGCAGCGTCTGATGGAAATCCTCGTAACGGTTCTGCTAGCATCGATAGCCCAGAGAATAATAGATCTCAATCTGGGCCACCTCGCCCTAGTTCGTCACAGCCTAGTCTGCCTCGATCCGGCATGCCACAGCCTAGCCCAGCCCAGCCTAGCCCGATCCAATCTAATTCAGTCCAGCCTAACGAGCCGCCTGCCCCCGCGTCGCCAGCCGCTACACCATTGGCTCCTGCGCCACAAGCGCCGGCTGTACCTCGATCGGCCCCTAGCCCTGAAGATTCTGGGGCTAGAGCGAATGACTACCATCACGTCGTTGTGCCCTACACCGGCGATCGCAGCCTGCAGCAGGCCCGCGAGGCCGTATCAGGTGCCTACTTAAACAACTCCTCCGATGGTGCCCGGGTCCAGCTCGGTGCATTTCAGTCCCAGTCCAGTGCTCAACAGCTTGTCGATCAGCTTGCGGAGCAGGGCATCACGGCAACGATCCAATCGGAATAGTGCTAGACAAAATGTAATAGGTGCCTCTGCCCCGTCCAATCCAATGACTAACTCCAATACATCACCTGTGGAAGTTGCGATCGCAATCCTGATGCGAGGCGATCGGTTTCTGCTCCAGCTGCGAGACGACATCCCCGGAATTCTGTACCCTGGGCATTGGGGATTTTTTGGCGGACATCTAGATCCGGGCGAGACCCCAGATGTTGCGCTCATCCGAGAATTGAAAGAAGAGATTAACTACAGGCCACCCTATACCTTGCCGTTCTTGTGCCAGCGCAGCGATGGCCCTTTTGGGACGCCGGTCCCGAATCGCGCAGCGATTCGGCACGTGTTTGTGGCTCCCCTGACCGTCTCTACAGAGGAACTAACTCTAGCGGAGGGTTGGGACTTTGATTTGCTTAGCGCTGACGATATCAAAGCCGGTCAATGCTATTCGAACATTGCGCAGCGGGTCTGTCCTATAGGTAAACCGCACCGACAAATTCTACTGGATTTCATCCAGGTCTTATCGGCAGGGTATTCGATTGATCAAGGTGTAAACGAACAAGCCGCTAGCTAAACCCAGCCAACACCAATGTTACTCCAGCGATTACCGCCAAAATGGTGAGCACAAGACCTGCATTTGGACTTCCTTTCCAAGAGTATTTTTCGTCTTTCATCGCGATTTTGCCAATTCTGCCTTGTAAAAGAATACTATGGATGCTTGACATTCCAAATCGATCGCACGGTAGACTTCTGGCTCTTGCAGACCTCCCAACACTGACAGGCCGTGACGGGGGTCACCCCTCAAAGATCAAAATATCACATCTCACCCTGGATCATAGTCCTGAAATGAGGACCCAAATTGCCGATACTTAAGGTGACTCAACTCTAGCCGAGTCATCAACAGGGAACACACAACTGGCCGA
>JBARYO010000601.1:0-1659 GCA_049647905.1 Elainellaceae cyanobacterium
CACCATTGACAATCAAGCCCAGGGGCGATCGCTCTTCACTTCGCAGTTGCTTAGAATGGGGGCGATCGAGCACCACAATTGTATGCTTAGCGCCATATTCTGTTTGCTGGTACCAGGGAGATAGCCCCAGCAAATGCCCCAAATCCACGGTCCATAGAATGTCGCCACGCCAGTTGTACACCCCAGGAATCCAAGGCGGCAGATTAAACACAGGGACTATTTGCCCAATGGGAACCGTTAGGATTTCGACCAGATAGGCAACGGGGAGAAGCATCACCTTGTCAGCTAGTACAATCTGAAGCAGCTGACTCTCGGACGGTTGAATCCCTGCTTTAGGCTGCTTACTGAGTCGTGTTGACACCGCCACAGATGATGCGGATTCGGAGCTTGAGTTTGGCACTACTACGTCATCTCCTAGGTTAAAAAATGCTTGACGGTGCGAATCAGTTCCTCTTGGTCGATGGGCTTAGACAGATACGCATCCGCGCCCTGCTTCATACCCCAAAATTTGTCCATTTCACCATTCTTCGTCGAGCACATCACAACAGGAATTTTGCTTGTTTGAGCTTCAGACTTTATTTCTCGGCAAATTTCAAAACCGCTGCGATCGGGAAGCACGATATCCAATATGACAGCATCAAAGTGATGATTTTTTAACTGCTCAAATGCTTCCTCAGCGCTTTTTGCCGTTAGGACACTAACACCGTTAGTTTGCAGACAACTTGAGATAATTTCCTTTTCAGTATTATTATCTTCGACCACTAGAACTGTGCTCACGCTGACCTACCTTTAAGAAATAAAAGACAATAAATTAGAGGTTATATAAACACCCGTAATTTCCTAACTATGTATTCATTCACTATGTAGGTTATCCGGCATGTATTTACGAATAATGTTAGAGATTATCGTTGGATCAACAGGTTTGCTAATAAAATCTGTAGCCCCTATAAGACGAGCCCGAACCTGATCAACGACGCCATCATTTCCGGTCAGAATAACAATTGGCGTTTCTTTGAATTGTGTTGTTTTACGAAGCTGAGCGCAGATTTCATACCCGTTTGTTTCAGGCATAATGAGATCCAGAAATATAATGCTTGGCTTACGGGTTAATAGCGTCGCGATCGCCCGTGACGGTTCGACAATGCCCGTAAACCCATAGCCAGATGACCGGACAATCTTTTCCAGAGCCTGACACACCATAAGGCTGTCATCCACACAGGCCACAGTGGGTGAGGCATTAGGCTTATGCCCTACTCTAGGGGAGCTGGGTGGCGACGCCGGCACAGTATTGCTGGGGCGTTCAGCCAGCTCAATCCAACCGGCAGTTATAAATGGATGCAGCGGTTTTACAATTTGAACAACCTCTCGCTGGGTTTTAACCACGATCTCCCAGAGGGTCCGTTTACCATCAATGAGCGCTGTCAACATTCGATACATTTGTGGCGACGTTGCAGCCTGAAGAGGTTCTGGCTGTCGGATAATGGGCACTCGACTGAGTCCATAGTTGGGAAGTTTGGCTGCTTTCCACTGCTGCCATATCCGCTGCACGTTTGCGGCTACAATATCGCTCTCTACCAGCATTTGAGATGGGACTGGGGCCAGCTTCGTCCGTTTCAGCCCGTAGCGGGCTGGAACCTGCGTGACATCAAACATCACCTC
>JBARYO010000602.1:0-3483 GCA_049647905.1 Elainellaceae cyanobacterium
CAACAGTTCTCTGTGATGGGCGAACTCTTACGTCGCAACGAACTAATACCCCTCACGGGGATTGAACTCTTTAGATGAGCCTCACCCAGCCAGAACCTAATCAAGGCACCTCCACTAGATCAGGCCATAATCAATACCAGCGATCGCAGATAGCAGCGGACCAAAGGTCAACGCCAAAAAACCAGCCCTGAAGCTGAGACCCGCTGCTGTACTGAAGCAGCGGGTCTCAGTTTGGCGAATTAAGCGAACTGGCCGGTCTGGCTAGGCGGCTAACCCACCCGCACTTTATCGCGGTTCTCAGGGCAAACCACCCTGAGAACCGCTGCCATGCTGAAGGCCAGTGGCCAGACTACCAAAGCCCCCGAACAGGCTCAGCCATCGGCTCCTCGACCATTGGCTCCTCAGCCATCGGCTCCTCGACCATTGGCTCCTCAGCCATCGGTTCCTCAGCCATCGGCTCCTCCTCCGCAGCAGCCAAACGAGACTCAAGCTCAGCAGCCACAGCAGCCGGAACTAGCACACCATCCTGCACAACATGAACCACTCCGTTTGTCGCCGGGACATCAGAGCCCACGATCTGGATGCCATCGACAAATGCCAAATCATCCTCTATCGTGACCGTTAGCATTTCCCCACCCAGGGTTTCAACCGAACCCGGCGCCAGGTCGGCATACATCACTTCCCCAGGAATCACGTGATAGGTCAGAATATCAGTCAGCAAATCCTTATTTTCAGGCAGCAACAGAGCATCCAAAACACCGTCAGGGAGGGCCGCAAAGGCATCGTCAGTGGGCGCAATAACCGTGAACGGTCCCTCACCCATCAGGGCTTCAGTCAGCTCGGCAGCCTCAAGGGCGGCTTTGAGCGTGCTAAATCCTTCGACTTCGCTGACCAGGGTAGCAATATCTGCCTGGGGCGCAACCTCTTCAGTCTCCTGCTTGAGGGCAGGGCTGACCTCTGTAACCTGAGCCACTACTGCAGGCGCAGCGCTGAAGCTAACCGCACCAGCGATCGCCAATAGTTTGACCAGAGAGAATTTTGTAATCATAAGTTTCCTCAAGTAACGAATTGTAAACGAACTGAATTGCATCCTAGTGGTTAAGGGTCAATTCTGACTAGTTCAGGGCCAACATAAGCGGAATTAGCGTAGCAGCAAAGAGGCTTTTTGCGGCAATTTTTAAGGAATTAGACCTCTGCAGCGCGATCGCCGAGTCAGGGATATCCGCAGCGATCGCGGTCCTATCCCTTAAATCCAGGGATCATTATCGTCTTCAACCGATGGCGGCATTGACGGGACATCCGGCGAAGCCCCATTCTCAGTGGCCGGCTCATCCAGCGCGCCAGCGTCACCAGACGCTGATTCGCCAGCGTCACCAGACGCCGATTCGCCAGCATCATTGGTTTCGTCGTCCCAGTCGTCCCAAACATCTCGTTCGTCTGGCTCCAGATTTGGCTCCAAATCAGACCCCAAACCAGATGCAGACTCTGACCACTCTTCAAAGGATCCATCAAACGCGGGCGGTACACCATCCCCAGCCGTCGCTGAACTGACGGAATTTTCATCAATGCCCTCATCATCTGACACGATCTCAACCTTTGGCTGGACGGAGTCAACCTTGGCAGCAGGAACAATGATTGGCCCAGATCGACTGGTCTCCTCAGATGGTTCATCAGATCGCTCCTCAGATCTCAATGTCTCAGCCTGGTTCATCTCGGGCTCGCTTCCCTCAGCACCATCCGCCTCATTGTCATCTGCTTCCGTGTCGGACCAGGCGTCCCAGTCGTCTAAATCCTCATCTTCGACAATGTCAGCAGGGCCGGATTGCCCGCCGCGAGGGATGGCCTGCTCAACCCGCTCCGTCACCGCCTGGGCCTCAGTCTGAATCGTGCGCACTACCTCCTGGGCATCGCGGGAAAACTCCTCAGAGAAGGTCTGCGCTCGCTGGCGGGTGCGCTGAAACAATGTCTCCATTTGCTCCTGGGCACGCTCTGCTATCCCCTGCACCTGATCTTGCACCTGAGACGACAGCGATCGCAGCTCCCGCGCCACGCTGTCTACATAGTCTTCCTTGAGCATGGCGCGGATTTGGGCTAGCCGCTGGCGCAGGCCGGGTTGATAGACCTCTAGATCATCAATATCATCGGCGGCGATCAGGGTACGTTTGGCGCTAAAGCTGACGATTTGCTTGGGGGAGAGGAGGTAAGTGCCATCGGTGATGCTGGCCCAAGAGCCAGGGGTGATTAAGTAGCGCAGGATGACGCCATTATCGGGGTTGAACAGACAGTCGACTATCTTGCCCACACGCTCCCCGCGATCGCTCCACACCTCTTGCCCAATCAGCGATTCGAGCTGCTGCACCTTTGCCGCCACGGTGGGCTCGGGGTCGCCCTGCATCAACAGGCCGTCTCCTGACGCATCCATCTGGGTCAGCTTAAACACTAGCCGCTTGGCCCCGAACCGTCCGGGGCGGCACACCACCCCCAGAACCCGATTGCGCTGGGGGAACATCCACAGGGTATCCACCCGGCCCACCTCCTCCATCGTTTGGCGATCGAGCACAGGCCGATCGATAAGGTGGCGGTACTGGAGAATGTCTGAGGGGTGGGTCATCGCGATCGCTAATAGTGCGGAACGGCAAGAGCATTAGGAAGGGTATCCCTGCCTACTAGAATATCGCTGCCGCTCACCCACTGACGCCGCTGTCACCACGACTAGCACAGCCCCAAGGCCCCTCATTACTGTTACGAAGCCTTTACAATAGCTACAGTAAGCGCAGAGAACGAAACAGACACATTGCTATGGTCGATCAACTGATCCGGGGAACGGCAGCAGACGGAGGTATTCGCATTGTAGGGGCTATTACGACCCACACCGTCAACGATGCGCGGCAGCGCCACCAAGCGTCCTATGTGGCAACGGCAGCTTTAGGTCGCACGATGACGTCAGCGCTGCTTCTGGTTTCCAGCATGAAGCGCCCCGAGTCCCGCGTCAACATTCGCGTGCGGGGTAATGGCCCTCTGGGGGATGTCTTTGTGGATGCCGGGTTAGACGGCACGGTGCGGGGCTACGTGGACAATCCTAAAGTTGAGCTAGCTCCCAACGCTAAGGGGAAGCTGGACGTGGGCGGTGCGGTTGGGGCTGATGGCTACCTGTACGTTGTTCGCGATGTGGGCTACGGCTATCCCTACTCCAGCACCGTAGAGCTGGTTTCGGGGGAGATCAGTGAAGATGTGACCCACTACCTCTCTACCTCTGAGCAAACCCCATCAGCGCTGATTGCCGGAGTCTTTATTGATGCTACGGGGGTAACCGCCTCGGGTGGGCTGCTGATTCAGGTGATGCCGAAGGCCGCGCGGGATGAGGAACTGGTTGAATTACTAGAATCCCGCATTGGTGAACTGACGGGCTTTACCCCCCTACTGCGGTCAGGAAAGTCGCTGCCGCAGATTTTTCAACAGCTGCTAGGCGATATGGGGCTGCAT
>JBARYO010000603.1:0-1679 GCA_049647905.1 Elainellaceae cyanobacterium
CTTCCCAGCTTCGCCTATGGGGCGGCTCGCTTCCAACGGCGATCGCCCTCTCTCATTTGCTTTGTCTAAACTCCAGTTATATAAGGGGGTGACCGGAGGTCGGGGGATCAAAAGCCATACAAGAAATACTCTCTATTGCGTCAGTCATGTGGGGGCTCCATCTATTTACGCTCACAAATAAATCAACCCTACCTTTGAACAGGGGGTGACCGGAAGTCGGGGAAGCGAAAATGCACAGAGAATAGTCCATATGTCTCTTGGAGATGGCTCACCATGGCTATTCAAAGCACAATCCATGTCCTTGCCGTATTGGACTTAAGCGCATCCGCCACGTACTACCGTGACATCCTCGGATTTACCATCGAAGACATCGGCGATCCGGGCTGGCGAATGTTCATCAACGGCAACTGCCGCATCATGGCAGGCCATTGCCCCGATGCCACACCCGCCAGCGAGCTTAGCGACCATTCTTACTTCGCCTATCTGGTTGTTGATGATGTCTATGCTTACTACCAAACCGTCGTATCCAACGGCGCAGAGCTGATAAAACCACTTAGAAGTGAGCCTTGGGGAATGCGCGAATTTGGCGTGAGGACCATTGATGGACATCGCATGATGATTGGCCAAGATCTCGATCCCTAACCCAGAAGAGACAGCTGCCCCGGCGCTTCCATCGGCTTCCGTGGCGATCGCCCCCGCTTAGGCCGCCGCGACGGCACTTGCCGACTGGCCACAAACCAGCTGCGTAGCGCCTTCGCCTGAGTCTCATCCAGCGTCTCTAAATCCAGTGCCAAAGGAAACAGATCGGGGCAGTCCTGCTGAGCCCAGCCCACCTCGCTACTGTGGCGATCGCTGCCAAACGGCAGCACCGAGGGGGGCATCTTCGCCAGGTGCGGCACCAGATTTGGTTTGGACAAAAAGGGCTGCCGCTGCCGTTCTAGCAGCGCTACGCGGCGCTGCCGTGCCTCGCGATAGTTCAAAATGGGCGGCGGGTAGTCCTTCAACCGAGGCGGGTGCCCCAGCTGGCAGGGGGCTAGGTGCGCCACCTCCGGCACCCAGCGCTTAATGAAGGTGCCCTCTGGGTCGCAGCGATCTACAGCACATTGCCCTGGATTATAGATCCGGGTCCAAGTCTTATTGACGCAGTGGGTCACCCCCGCCTGCATCGCCCACTGATAATGGTCAATCGGACAGTCGCCGTCAATCAGGTGGCGCATGAAGTGCAGCGCGCCAAACCGCCAGTCTATCCCCAGAAGATTGGTCAAAAAGCTAGCGTAGAGGGCTCGGCTGCGGAAGTTCAGCGCCATCCAGCCCCCCGTCTCATTGAGGCAGCGAGCAGCGGCATCCACAATGGGGAAGCCAGTTTGCCCCTGCTGCCAGGCCTCGTAAAGCCCCTCATCAAAGTCCCAGCCATCGTCATCAAACACCTGATAGAGCGATCGCAGCTCAAGCTGGGGCAAGTAGCGAAACCGCTGGGCAAAGCCACTGCCCCACCGCAGCCGTGAGATGAACTGCTCCTGACTGCGCTTAGTGCGATAGTTGGTCGCCTCAAATGCCTTGGCCGTCTGATAGCACTCCCGGATGGAAATGACGCCAAACTTGACGTGGGGGCTGATGCCGGAGGTGGCCTCCGCACCAGGATAGGAGAGCAGCCAGTAGTAGCGCTCGGTCTTTTGCTC
>JBARYO010000604.1:0-2940 GCA_049647905.1 Elainellaceae cyanobacterium
AGGGTTTCAGCGATCGCCTAGAAAATTGTCCGGACTATTGTTTAAGTGACCTTTATAAAAATATAGAAATAAGGGTTTACATTAGCTAGTAGGGTTAAATCTTTTTATCCAAGATAAAAGCAGTTTCAGCCTTCCATCCTATAGCCTTCAGTCCTTAAGATTTCGCCAAAAAGTAAGGTCCCAAACTTATTTAGGGATACCCGGTCAGAGCCCCTGCGGTAGCATGCGTTATATTGCAGCATTTTCACCATACTGTCAGACAAATAGATACTTAGATTGTGGAAGTGGCTCAGGTTTATGCAAGGTTCAAGTAAGCTTGAACTTTTGTGAAAGTCAGCGCAGGTATTCCCTAAGGCGTGGATAAGGTTGTGTAGAAACAATACAAGCACTGTGACAACGCGTTCATGCTGCATCATCGCCGTCTGAATCTCTCAACCTGAGTGTGAGAGGCAGGTCTGCTGACTGATGTTGGCAAGCTGACTGATATTAGAAAGTAGATGAGTAGGAAGCCACAAATAAACGACGCTGCTTGGGGGTTCGCCCCCAACACAATTTACTCGTGCCCAGCCGCTTATCATGTATAGTTTTTTCTAGTTTAAATAGGGAATACTTTATAAGGTGCTACTAATATAAGTTAAATATTCTTTCTTAAAAAATTCATTTAATGTTTATACAATCATTGCTGGGCATGCGCCCTCTCCTCTCAAGAGGGAGCAGCCATCCCGATGTACAAAAACTGCAGCAGAGTCTCAGTCAGCAAGGACAACCTGTCACAAAGACTGGTCTCTTTGATTATGAGACCGAGCTTGCTGTTAAATACTTTCAATCTAAAATGTTCCTCATGCCAGACGGTATTGTAGGCTCTAGAACCTGGCAAGCGCTCTGTGTGGAAGGGCCTGCAGGACAGCCCATCCTGCGCCGAGGCTCCACTGGAACTGCCGTAACAATGCTGCAGGAGCTTCTATCCATCGATCTTTACTATACCGGTGAAGTCAACGGCCTCTATACTGCACAGACGGAATTGGCCGTAAAAAGATTCCAAATCGATTGGGGATTAGAGGCTGACGGCGTCGTAGATCACCAGGTGTGGCAATACTTGAGCAACGTCTAGAACCCTCTAATCCCCAATAGAGCTGACTTCGATTGGGCAACCCCACGTCATGGGTACAGCAGTAGCCCCAACAACCCAGCAATGGGAATAACCAAGACAACCTCTAGACGAAATCGCCAAATCGCGATTAGGGAACCCACGAAAATGAGCAGGGTAGCCCAGTGGACCTGAGCCGTTTGGGCGACAACAATCGCTGCGGTAAAGATCATGCCGACAATCGCGGGACGAATTCCCTTGAGCGCAGCCTGAATTATGGTAGAGGTTTTGATCCGGTCGAGTAGATGGGAGCAAGTGACCATCAACAATGCTGGTGGAAAGAAAATCCCAACCGTTGCAACAATAGCCCCAAGGATTCCTTTGACGGCGTAGCCAATGAAAGCTGCACTGATCAAAATAGGTCCTGGCGTTACTTGCCCCAAAGCGATCGCATTGGCGAACTCTGCCTGATTAACCCAGCCATAGCCATCTACTACAATTTGCTGAATTAGGGGAATGAAGACATAGCCTCCACCAAACAGCATCAGGCTCATGCCAGAAAAGGTCGTAAACAGCCGCGCTAGGCTATCGTCACCCAAAAATGGCAATGGCACAATGTACATCAAGATAAAGCAAGCCAGCACCGCGAACGAAATTATCATTCGGCCCTTATCAATTTGAGGCCCGTCTGCCTGCACCGCCGCGTTACTCTGCGTAGCGTCGTAAAACAGTAGATATCCTAAAACGCCAGCGCCGATGATCACCAGCAGTGTCGTGTAAAATCCGCCTACAAACTGAATCAGTATCCCAGCTGCCACCGCAATAGCGATCGCTTGCCAGGTTTTGATGGTTTTTTTTGCCATACGCCAGGCTGCAGAAATAATGATGGCAACTACAGCTGGAATAAATCCCGCGAATACGCGAGACACGGCATCAATCTCACCGGCCTCATAGTATACGGCAGTTAAGCCGACGACAAGGAGAAATGAGGGGAGCAATACGCTGGTGGCTGTGGCAGCGGCTCCCCAACCGCCGCGAATGCGGTAGCCTACGTAGGCAACGACATTCGCGGCGACGGGGCCAGGCAAAACGGTTGCCAGAGAAATACCATCGAGCATATCCTCGTGGGTCAGCAGCTTGCGCCGGTGTACCACCAGATTCTCGACGACTGACACAAGCGCCATAAAGCCACCAAACGCGGTGCTGCCAATTTTAAGAAATGTCCAGAAGAGGTAGCCTAAAGAAATGGGCTCATTTCCAGGCCCCTGTGCTACATCCGCATTGTTGGAAGCATCATTAGGTAGGGCATCAGACGCTGTTGTTGGATGTTTAGTCATTGCAATTAACTAGAGGCATTAGATCAACAATCGCAGTCTTGGTTATCCCACTGATATGGGCTGACGAGCCTCGATTTCCTCGAGTAGTCCCGCCTGCCGCTTCCGGCGCTCAAGGTCGGCAGGATCCATCTCTTCTTTGACCTGGGACTTGAGCTGTTGGTTTTCAGCGTCGAATTTTGCAATCTCGGCAGAATTGAAATTTGAGCCCTCGCCTTTGGCGGTATGCACGCGCTCATAGCCCAGTGTGTCCAGAACATCGCCAGCGACTAGTTCAAAAATTTTCACTTCTTCTGCAGTCGCATTAGTCATGAACTTCTTAGTGTTGCTAGCGATGACTGGCTTCGTGACGTTACCCCACAAGCTGCTAGATGCTGCCGTACTGTTCGCTTCTCCCGACTGGTGAAAGTCGAGCATTGCGGAGCTGTACGGCACCTCTAAGAACTGACATAGATTTTGCAGTACAGGTTCAGGATTACCCACAAGGGACTCGTAGCTTAAGCTAAAGAACTGCTTATC
>JBARYO010000605.1:0-3610 GCA_049647905.1 Elainellaceae cyanobacterium
GGCTTTAGCGGCGGCTATGCGCCCCAGCGGTTTTACGCCACCGCTAGCGATCGCGACGCGGGGCTGATGACAGGGACCTGGATTTTGCTGCTGCTGTTTCGCTGGATGTTGGTGATTGGTTCGGTGGTGCTGGGGCTGGAGCTGGCTCGCACTAGTCCGGAGGTGGCCCAGCTGCTCAGCGCTGATCCAGAAAAGACGCTGCCGGTGGTCGTGAGTCAGTCTATCCCCTCAGGGCTGCGGGGAATGCTGGTGGCGGGCATGGTGGCGGCGGCGATGTCCACCTTTGACTCCACCATCAACGCTGGGGTGGCCTACTGGGTGAAAGACATCTACCAAACCTATATCAACCCCACCGCCAGCGATCGCAAACTGCTGCAACAGAGCTACATCGGCACTGTAGGCTTTGCGGTGGTGGCGGTGGTGCTGAGTCTGGCGATTCAGAACATCAACGAGATTTGGAGCTGGATTACGGGGCCGCTGTCGGCGGGGCTGGCGGCACCGATTGTGATGCGGTGGTATTGGTGGCGGCTCAACGGCTACGGGTTCGCGACAGCGACAGCGACGGGGCTGGTGGCGTCGGTGGTGCTGCGGCTGTTGACCCCGGATTTGGCGTTTTATCTAACGTTTTTGATTACCCTGGGGCTGTCGGCGCTGGGGGGCGTGGTGGGGTCTTATGCCACGGCCCCCACGGAAATGGAAACCCTGAAAGCGTTTTGGCTACGGGTGAGGCCCTTTGGCGCTTGGGGGCCGGTGCGCGGGCAGCTGAATGAGTCCCTGGTGGAGCGGCAGACAAGGGCGAATGGCATAGATATATCTAATGTGTTGGTTGCTGTGCTGTGGCAGCTTTCGAGTGTGGTGATGGTGATTGCGCTGCTGCTGCATATGTGGCAAACGCTGGCGATGGGAGCGAGCGTGTTTGGGGGGTTGACGGTGGTGCTGTATTTCCGCTGGTATCGGAATTTGGAGGGCGATCGCGACAAAATATGACGGTAGTTGGCATCGCAAGTCTGCCGCTTGGGTCGTATGTCTACTTTTTTGAGACAGGGTCAATATCGCGGTGTGCTGCATCGCTATCAGACTCAGCCGCGATTTCTGTGGTGGGCGGCGGTGACGCGAAGATGACGATGAAGGTGGCGTTTGGGATGAGGCGGCGCAGGGTGCGGGTGTGGGCGTCGGCGTCGTTGCGTTTACGGAAGCGGGCGACGGTGATGCGCTGGGCTTTTGGCAGGAGGCGGACGATGCACCAGGGGTGGAGCTGGTCGCGGTAGGTTTGGGCTTTGGGGTTGAGGGGTGGGGTGGGTTGAGATGTTGGTATCATGGGGGAATCTTGCCCCGCTGCTGCGGGGTTTGAGAGATGGCAACTGCCCGAAACTTGCCGGTGGGAGGCAGTTGCCTTTGCGTGTCAATATTAGTTTAGAGACGAGATCTCGTCTTTGTCAAGCAGGCGATGGGGCTAGTTAGGCTGCGCATTCGGGAATTGGCCAAGGAGAAGGGCTGGACGCTGAAGGAAGTTGCGAACCGGGCCGGGATTCCCTATACGACGGTGACGACCTATGCTCGGTCGCAGGGAATGGCGATGGCGGATTTGACGGCGGTGCAGAAGCTGGCTCAGGTCTTTGAGGTGTCGATGGAAGAGTTGATGGAGACGGTTGAGGAATAGGTGCTAGATGCTGTCTCAAGAAGAGTTTGAGGAAATTATCGCTGATACCTCAAAGCGCATTGACAGTGATATTACTTGGGAAGCGGACGAAAGTCATGCTTTATGGGTCAAATTTCGGGTTGAGATCGTTTCTGACAACGGTTATCCCCTTTTCATCAAAGGTAATTACAACCAGGTCATTCAAGCGCTGACGTTCGTCCTGGTTCATGTCGGCTTTGGTAGGATCTATGGCCTAGATTTAGGAAAAGACCATAGAAATCCAGATGGCATCATGATTGGAGAGAAGCATAAGCATCGCTGGAGTGAAGCGCTTCGCGACAAGCAAGCGTACGTTCCCGAAGATATCACTGCACCTGCTAATCAGCCTGTTGAGGTCTGGCAACAGTTTTGCCTAGAGGCCGCTATAGAGCACAATGGTACTATGAGACCTCCTCCGGCTTGGCAACCCAATCTATTTCTATGACGTCTTTTCCCTGCCAAAACATTGCTACCAACCTTGGACAGTTATTCAACTGCTCAGAGGCTAATGGGTTTGTGCGTATTCGTACGCCTTACCTTTACCCAGATGGAGATGTGATTGACCTATTTTTCAAAGAACAGGAGGGTAAAGGGGTACTCACTGACCTTGGTGAAACGCTCCGGTGGCTAGACTCGCAGACGAGTACTAAGTGGCTAAGCAAGAAACAAGCTCAGTTTCTGCAAGATATTCAGCTTACCCATGGGGTTGAAAGCTACCAGGGTATGTTGATTGCTCGTGTTGCTGAGGTCGAGTCGCTTGCTGAGGTTTTAACTCGTCTTACACAGGCCGTTATGAGCGCTGCTGATCTATGGTTTCTTTCTAGAACTCGGGTGCCAAGTTTGGTATCAGATGAGGTAGCTGATCTTCTAGAAGACCAAAACATTCGCTTTGTACGCAATGAGAAGCAGTTGGGGCGCTCTGGGCGAAGCTGGCGGGTTGATTTTCATACGTGGCACCCGCAACAAAGCTCTTTCGTGCAGCTGCTGAGTACGGGGAGTAGGGCGGCGGCAAATACCAAAGCGAATAGTGCAGTTGCTGCCTGGTCTGATCTATCGCATCTTCTTGCTGGATCATCGCCGCTTAGGTTTGTGTCTCTGTTCGATGACTCGGCGGATGTCTGGACGCCTGAGGTGATCAGTCAGCTTGAGGAGTTTTCTGAGGTGGCGTATTGGTCACGGCCTGATGAGTTTCTGGAACTGTTGGTGAGTTGAGGCCGCTGCCCGCTACAGGTGGCGGGTCGAAGATGATGATGAAGGTGGCGTCTGGGATGAGGCGGCGCAGGGTGCGCATGTGGGCGTCGGCGTCGTTGCGTTTGCGGAAGCGGGCGACGGTGATGCGCTGGGCTTTGGGCAATAGGCGGACGATGCACCAGGGGTGGAGCTGGTCGCGGTAGGTTTGGGCGTTGGGGTTGAGGGGTGGGGTGGGTTGAGATGTTGGTATCATGAGGGAATCTTGCCCCGCTGCTGCGGGGTTTGAGAGATCTGGCAACTGCCCGAAACTTGCCGGTGGGAGGCAGTTGCCTTTGGGTATCAACATAAATCAGTAAACGATAAGTACTTATCGTTTGTCAAGTGCGATGGGACTGGTCCGATTGCGAATTCGTGAGATGGCCGATGAGCGCGGCTGGACATTGAAGGATGTTGCCGATCGCTCTGGGGTTCCGTACAGTACGGTGCGCCACTATGCGCGATCGGAGCTGGCTACGGTTGACTTGTCGTCTGTACAGAAGATTGCTCGCACATTTGAGGCTTTGATTGAGGATTTGCTCGAAGTAGTAAAGGAGTAGTGACCAGCAAGGGCCAGGCACCTTTATTCCCCATTGAAATAGATGCAGTAAGCTCTATACAGCTCGACACGATAAAAAATCATCTGAGACTGTTGCGACCGCCACAACATACAATTTAAAAGCATTCAGAGATATATTGCTTCAG
>JBARYO010000606.1:0-3714 GCA_049647905.1 Elainellaceae cyanobacterium
ATACCGCTCCAGCAAGGTCAGCAGCAGATCATCCTTTTTAGGGAAGTGGGTATGGACACTTGCTTTACGGATACCAACGATCTCACTGATATCTTTGTAGCTCATGCCGTTAACGCCGAGGCGTTGAACTAAGTCTTGGGCGACATCGAGAATTTGAGTTTTGGTGTTTACCTGTGCCATGAATGCATCCTACCTATAGGTAGTCAGATTGTCAATCGAAAAATTATCATTGCTGAGCAGTCGCCGCAAGTAGCCTTCACTCGGCTGGTTTACCGTATAGTCTTCATCGTCGAAGGCTTCGCCGAAGGTCGTTAACAATGCGTCCATCAGCGGAATGTCAATTGAGGTGAGATGGCGAATGGATAATGACATGGATTATACTCCCAATCGGGTGTTGCACGGCAGAGAGTGGGCGATCGCTAACTGAAGTTTGATAAACGCTTAAGCGTTTGCTACTAACCTGAAAGGGAAAGCTGTAACGGCTTAAGCGTTAGGCTATATCGCTTATTGGTTGATAAGGATCCTTTAAGGGTATGGTCTTAACCAATAAGCTGTATTTGATACTGCTTGAGCAAAACCTGTAAATGCTTAAGCGTTAAGGCGAAACGCTTGAGTTGGAGCCGTTGTGATTGTCTGGTTTCTCGTTGAGCGATCGCCTAGGCCACGAATCGGCTGGATTGCGACTTGAGAATTACTGGTGCCGCCGCTGCCAAGCAAAGATGGTATCTGCACCACAATTTCATCTCGTACGGTGGCCTGGTCAAAAACCAGGCTGGCGATCGCAATCGCAATCACTAGCAGCGGCGCGAGGAAGAAGACCATATAGTAGGCTAGCGCTGCCGCTAGTCTGGAGGCATCGTCTTGGGTCCACTCTTGAACAGCTAACGCCCGATGTTAGCGTCTTGGTATGTCCCGAAGCCGGATGGGTTCCCTGAAAGATGTAGCATTGAGCAGACATCAGAACCTAGAATGCCAAGACTATTTACTTACACTATCCCTATCGATGATGGAGCAGCACCTAACCCCTTTTCTGGGATGTGCTCACTCGCCATTTGCAAGCCTGGAATTCGGCGCGTCGCTAAGGTTGGGGACTGGGTCGCGGGTCTTGGTTCTAAAAGAGCGCCAAGCGGAGACCTAAGTGGTCGCTTAGTCTATGCCATGCGGGTAGAAAACGTTCTGACCCTCGAAGCTGGTTGACTGACAAAAGTTATTGAGGGGCATAGCAGTATGTTTGTACCTTGAACTGTAGCCGATAGGTGCGTTTCTCATGCTGCTTACGGGAGGCCATCGCTGGGTCAGGGTCACGGTTTGAGATGAAGCAGACCTGGGAGATTAAGCACCATCCGCCCTCTATGGCCGCCTGAACCCACTGCCAGCCAATACGGAAATAGCTATTGCCTCGGAACCAGTGAGCGTCCACCTGACGCCGTTTTCCAGTCTCGACCACCTGAGTCCCTTGAGCTGTGACATAGAGTGTGGCGAGGGCCAGGATAAACCATAGCCTCGAAAGTGCTGGAACAGAGCGAATCTCACAGCTTTGCATATTCCAGCCATTAGACTGGTCGTCCAGGAACGATTCCTCAATATCGAAGCGCAAGCCGTATTCGCTGAAGGTTTGTAGGGTAGTAGGTTCGTCACTAACAATGGCCCAAAACTCGCCATTGACGCTATTGCGGCCAAAAGCGATGTTCACTGGGCCATACCACTTTTGCTTTTGCAATCGGACGTTATGGAAACACAAGGCCTCGCCCGGGTTGAAGTGGAAGTCTTTGAGCTGACCCCAGCCCTTGCCAGCACGCCAAACCCAGGTATTCTTCTTCAACCGAATCCGGTAGCTCCAGCCCCACTGGCAGCTCAGCGCTCTCATCAGCTCGGTATGCACAAAGCCTCGGTCTGCTAGCAAAACGACCTTCACCCCCTTAGGCATGCAGCCAGCAGCCTGCTGCACCACCGCATGATAGTCCTTGAAAGAGACCGACGCGCTTTTGTGATGCAGCACCCGCCAGGCAACCGGTAGCGTTCGTCCTCGGTAGACGGCTGCGATACGGATGAGGCAATACTCATCCCAGAATAGCGAGGTGTCTAAGCTCAAATACAATCGCTCTTCATTCCACTCAGTTAGAGCAGCTCGAATCAGCGGCTTATACAACCTGTGAACGTTGATGCGTGGGTTGTTCAGCCAGCGGCTCACGCGCCTTTGCTTGCTTTGTGCCCATTTGCCTTTGCAGGGCAGGTAAGGCAGCCAGCGCGGGATATTCACTTCGCCTGTTTGCATCAGGGCCACCATCATCAGCACACACATCCTCAAATGTGTCTGGTGCGTCCAAGGACCAGCTTGACCTAGCCAGCTGTTCAGGGCATTGTAGAGTCGGGAGTTTTTTTCACAGCCTTCGTAGAGTTTGAATGGTATCTAATTCTAGAACGCTGGGCTCCCACCCATTATCCTCTACTCCTCTCAATCCCAAGCCCGGCAAGTGTTTTCACCATCCTACACGGCACTTTTGTCAGTCAACCAGCTTCCTAACACTGCCAGAAACCAACCCCGGCAGCGAATACACAGGCGGGAAAATCATCCAAAAGCCCATACCGCAGGGAAAGCAAAGCACCATTCAAACCGAACTCGCCGCCGCTATCAACAGTACCCTCAAGCCCCCCAAAATCGCCCGCGCCTTCTCAGAACTGCGCTGCACCTACGTCGGCGATCGCTCCATCATCCCCGACGTCTCCGTCTTCACCTGGGAGCGCATCCCCCGCGACTCCAATGGTGCTGTCGCCAACGCCTTC
Organism: Elainellaceae cyanobacterium; assembly: GCA_049647905.1. Classification (GTDB taxonomy): domain Bacteria; phylum Cyanobacteriota; class Cyanobacteriia; order CAKZMO01; family CAKZMO01; genus JBCCAG01. The sequence goes on from JBARYO010000606.1 coordinate 2,785, forward strand.
CCCATTGCCCCAGACTGGACCATCGAAATTCTTTCACCTGATCAAAGCCAGACCAAAGTCACCAAAAATATCTTGCACTGTCTCAACCACGGCACCCAGATGGGCTGGCTCATTGACCCAGATGAACAGACTATTTTTGTCTATCTACCCAGACAGCAGCCCGAACCCTACGATCTGCCGGAACAGCCGCTCCCCACGCCTAAATTTGCTAGCGGCCTCGCGCTTACCGTCAGTACTGTATTCGGCTGGCTATTTGAGTAAACGGCCTACCGCACCAGCGGTTTCACCTCAACGCTCACCGCCGGAAAGCTCACCGGATGAACCACCCCATCAACCATCACCTGCCGGGACTCATACCTCTCCCCCACCCAAAAGATATCCGCCACCTCAGGATGCCGCTCCGTTCTGTAAACCTCGCCCAAAGGCTTTACGACCGCCACATCCGGCTCCGGCTCAGAATCATTCGGCAACGTAATTGGCTTCGCCTCCCGAACTTTAGCTCGCTTGCCTAGCAGCGATCGCAGATAATCCGCCCCATCGCTACTCAACCCAGCATTAGGTGTAGATTTGGGCCTCTGGGGAGTGCACTGGTAAATCTTTAGTCGCAATACTCGCGATTGGGCCGCAGCTTGAGCATGAATTGATCCCCTTGTGTTGCTGCGCCCCAGGCTAGCCCAACTGCAAACCTCAGAGAAAATATTAACAATGTAACGAAATCGCTTTACTTTTCGTTACAAACCCTGTATTGTTGTTTCAGTGGGCGAAAGCTCACACCATACATCTAACACCATCAATACTAACCACCGCCATTATGACTACTACCCTACAGCAGCGCTCCAGCGCTAACGTATGGCAGCAGTTTTGCGAGTGGGTCACCAGCACAAACAACCGCCTCTACGTAGGCTGGTTCGGCGTCCTGATGATTCCTAC
>JBARYO010000607.1:0-8062 GCA_049647905.1 Elainellaceae cyanobacterium
CCACCTATCAGTTTATCGATACGCCGGGTATTGTCCCCGCGTCGGTTGATGCCAGCGGCAATGTCACTCGACCTACCGGTGGTCAGTCCGGCGGCAATATCCGCGTCGGCTACCTTTACAATCCGGAGCGGGTCTCTCTGGTGGAAAATTCGGTGGTGCCGCTCACAGACCCTGTCGACCAAGCCGTCAATTCCGAGAATCCTTTTTTCGGCAGTCGCATTCCCTTAGCGGCCACGTTTCTGTTCAATCAGCAGGAGGTGACGGTGGTGAATAACCATTTCTCATCGAAGAACGGCAGCGCTCCGCTGTTCGGTCAAACTCAGCCATCTACCGATCTACAAGACGACCCATTGGCGGACGTCAACGGTAGCCTAGGCGAGCGCATCGCCCAGGCCGAGGCCGTCCAGACCTTCGTGGCAGGGATATTAGCGGAAGACGCCGACGCCAACGTCATTGCCTTAGGAGACTTCAATGAATTTGAGTTCCTGCCGCCTTTGGAGATCTTGGAGCAAGACCTCAACAATCTGACCAACACCCTGGCGGAAAATGAGCGCTATAGCTTTCTATTCCAAGGAAATTCCCAGTCTCTAGATCATATATTGGTCAGCGATAGCCTCAACGGCTCTGCAGAGTTTGACATTGTTCACCTCAATACCGAGTTCGCTGAAACGGCCACCCGAGCCAGTGACCATGATCCATTGCTGGCTCGGGTAACCCTGACTCCTGCCGGTCTTCCCCCTGCTGCTGAGCCTCCGGCTAACATCCCTCCTGCCGATACGCCGCTTGATGAGGTTCCGACCTTGGGCTCAATGCCTATCGCTCCCCCATCGGCAGTCGTCCCCGATGTCACAGGATTGCCGTCACCTGCTGTTAGCGCTATTGGCTTTGGGACAGAGCAACCCCTACTCTGATAAGTTGCCGCAATTCGATATAATCACCTTGCCCGTCCGTAATCGCACGAGCGAGTTTTGAAGGGGCGTCATTGGTCAATCAAGCATCGCCCCCAAACCCGGCCTTCCACAAATTCGCCCTGTCCGCCAACCCGCGCTCCTTCGACCATGACTCACCCCACCGACATCGAAACCTTAGCCCGCTGGATGGCAGCTGATTTCAGCAATCAGGCCCAGGTCTTCGAAAATCCGCCGATGTTTGCCCATATCCGAGTGTGCATGCGCCCCCTGCCCACCAGCGTGATGTCAGGGGTTGGGCTTTACCTAGAGCAAGCCTATGATTACGCCCTCAACCAACCCTATCGAGCTCGGGGGCTAAAGCTAGTCGAGGTTGACGGCCACATTGAAATTGAGCATTATCGCGTCGACGCCGAAGAATCGTTTTACGGGGCATCCCGCAACCAAGAGCAGCTAGCACAGCTCACAGCCGATCAGCTCGAAAAGATGCCGGGCTGCAACATGATTGTGGAGTGGACCGGCCATAGCTTCAAAGGACAGGTGCAGCCTGGCAAAGCCTGTTTTGTCAATCGAAATGGCCGTGACACCTATCTCGATATGACATTCGAGATTGACGAGGGAATGCTTGTTAGCTTAGATAGAGGCCGAGATCCCGATACCGATGAGCAGGTCTGGGGGTCTGTCGCCGGTCCATTTCAGTTTGTTCGTCGGCACAGCTTTGCTGACGAGGTCACTATCTAGCTACAATGCCCGATCTATTTTGGCTACCAACAGGATTCTTACCCGTTCCCGTCACGGCGGTGGCGGCGGTGCTATTAGTCCTTGTCGCTAACCGTGACAAGCAGATCAAGGCAAATCCGCCTCTAGCTAAAGCGGATTTGGACCCGTCTATTGAGGAGTCTGCAGATCCTACTGCCTCAGACTCAGCAGCGGCAGATCTCTCAACAGCAGCAGATTTAGACGTTGCGGCATCAATGCCTCCAGTTCAACTTCCACCCCAGCCGACGCTGAGCCCTATCGCTCCGAATAAGCAGCGGTGGCGACGATCTATCTCCTTTACGATCCGCGATCGCCTCCCATAACATCTATCGCCACGGTATCTACCGGTTGATATTACGCTTCAGCTGCTCTAGATCCTCCTCCGTCTCCCAATCCTGGAAAGACTGCTCTAGCGGATCAAATGCGCTGCTCGACGTCGCGCCGCTAAAACTATAGCTTGACGGCTGCTGTGACCATGCTGCTGCCGCCTCTGTAGACTTTGTCTGAGACGTCGCTCGCTCTGCAGCCCGAGCCGCTGCGGCCTGCCGCAGTTTCTCTTTCAGCTCTTGACGCCGCTTTTGAGTGCGCTGCATCAAATCCTTCGACTGCGTGATACGCTCCTGCATCCCTTTCATCTGGCCCCAGAGCTGATTACCCTGACGCAGTAGTGCCGCTTCCCGCGCCTCAGCCGCCGTTGCTAAATCCGTTCGCCCCGCTGCTTTCGCCTTTTGAATCCGCTCGTGCCAGCGCTGCACCTCCTGCGCCGTCACAAGAATTTCATCCTTCGTCTGCTTCTCGCGCACTTGAAAGCTGGCGATGAGACGCAGGGTTTCCGCCTCTTGCTCCCGCAGCTGCTCATCCAGAGCCTGCAGCTCCAGGTGGGGGTTATTTTTCAGAAATTCTTCTAGTCGCGTTTCTAAAAAGCGGCTCAGGTCTTCAAATACGCCCATTGCAATTACTTAAATACGTTGACCAATATAAATCGACCGCACTTCCCCATTACGGCGAATTACGGCTTCATCCTGTGAGATTGACACCAGGCTCCAGCCACTGCTGCCGATTCCGTCCCCTATTCTGACCCGGCGAGCGCCATCGTCAAACTCAAAAATGGCAGCAGAGCGATCGCCTAGCTGAAGTAGCCCGACCAGAACATGGGGTGATGGGGCAATATTGGGAATAATCTCGGCTTTTGGTGCGGACTCAGGGGCAGGCGCTGCGGGGGCGGGTGACGGGCCGGATGCTGACGGGCTAGCCTGTGGCGCAAGAGGCTGAGGTGCTATCGGCGCTGGAGCCGCTGGAGGCGGTGATGAAAAGCGAGCTGGTGCAGTTTGGATCGGGATGACGGGCAGTAAGGGGGGAGATGCAGCCGTTGGTACGTTTACCGGAGGCGTGAGCAATAGCGGATTAGCCCCCGCAAATGATGTTGCGGTCAGCGCTGAGCTGGATTTGGCAGCGTCTGATGTTGGTAGCTTTGTGACCGATGGCGCAGCGTTATCTGGCTGCGGCGGCTCAATACCGCCCAAAGCCTGATCGAGGTAAGCCAAAAAACCTTCATCCTCAGGAGATGCTGCTGCCGTCGTACCTGCCCCCGAGGTCTCTGGAGGCGAGGCAACCTGACGTCCTCCGATGACAATGCCGAAGGCGAGAAACAGCCCCAGACAGAGTCCGCCCACAATTGCTGGGAACAGCCCCCATAGCATCACCATCGAATTGAGCGCTGAGGATGAGCCCTCTACAGCTGGTGGGATAAAAACGTTTGCCGTGAATGACGGGCCCTGGGCACCTGCGGCCTGTGATACCGCGTGAATGGGAGGCGACCCATCTAGCAGATAGTCAATATCTTCAAAAACTTCATCCACCAGCTGATTCGCAGAAGCCTCCAGAGCTGTACTGTCGATCCGCTTTACGATGCTCGCCGTTGCTGCAGAATGACGTGCTCCGGACCGATTCACGGCAATTTCAGCGCTACTATCGCCGCTGGAGTAGAGCGCTAGGGCTGATGATGCGCTGGCTGATGAGGACTGGGTCGATTGACGGTTAGCATCCTGGGGCATCGGCTGTTTACTCACTTTTATGACGTCATAACATCACCGCAACGCTCTGCTGTATCGCGATCCTGTTATCGCAATTTCTGAATAGCACAACTCTAGATATCGCAGCGTTGTGATAGCCATCGTAACTGATGGTTATAATGCAGCACCTGACACTACGGTTGATTCTACCCTACGGCGGCTATGAACTTCGAGGTATATCAATAGGGCGTTAACATCGGCTGGGTTCACGCCGCCAATGCGGGTGGCCTGTCCGACCGTGAGTGGGCGAACCTGCATCAGCTTTTCCCGCGACTCTTTCGACAGGGTTTCGATGGCGTTGTAGTCCAAATCCTGGGGAAGAGGGCGGTTGGCTTGACGGCTAATCTGGTCAATTTGGTTTTGCTGCCGTTGAATATATCCCGAATACTTAATGTCGATTTCTGCTCCTTCTCGTTCTGCCGCTGCCAGCTCGGTATCACCCAGCCCGTATTCAAGCAGATGCGCGTAGTGAAACTTGGGGCGGCGCAGCAGCTCAGCTAGGGTCGCCGAGCCTTTTATCTTTTGCCCTGTACGCGCCACGATCGCTTCTCCAACGTCGCCATGACCCTTGATGCGCGTCGTCTCTAGCCGTGCCTTTTCAGCGGTAATGTTGGCCTGCTTGCGCTCAAATAAGTCCCAGCGGCGATCGCCAATAAGTCCTAGCTCCCGGCCCAAGGGGGTCAGCCGCTGGTCGGCATTGTCGGAGCGTAAGATGAGCCGATATTCTGACCGCGAGGTGAGCATGCGGTAGGGCTCCCGCAGATCCTTAGTGCAGAGGTCGTCAATCAGCGTCCCGATGTAGCTTTGCTCCCTAGTAAACACCTGCATCGCCTTACCCTGCACAAAGCGGGCCGCGTTGATGCCGGACACAATGCCCTGGGCAGCGGCTTCTTCATAGCCCGTGGTGCCATTCACCTGGCCAGCGGCAAACAGCCCTTCTATCCGCTTTGTCATCAAGGTAGGGTAGCACTGGGTAGCGGGCAAGTAGTCATACTCCACCGCGTAGGCCGGGCGCATCATGCGGCAGTTCTCAAGGCCAGGGAGCGATCGCAGCATTTGCAGCTGCAGCGCCTCAGGTAAGCCAGTGGAGAAGCCCTGGATGTAAAGCTCAGGGATGTCACGCCCTTCCGGCTCAATAAAAATCTGATGGGATTCCTTATCGGCAAAGCGGACGATTTTATCTTCAATACTGGGGCAATAGCGCGGCCCTTTAGAGTCTACCCAACCCCCATAGATAGGAGATAGATGCAGGTTATCCCGAATCAGGCGGTGGGTCTCGGGAGTGGTGCGGGTGAGATAGCAGTTCATCTGCTCCTGCTCCACCCAAACCTCAGGGTCAAAGCTAAACCAGCGCACCTCATCATCAGGGGGCTGGGGCTCTAGGTTCATGTAATCCACGGTGCGACGATCCACGCGAGCCGGGGTGCCGGTCTTCAGCCGCCCCGTCTCAAACCCAAGCCGATTGAGGGTGTCCGTCAGCCCCACGGCGGCAAACTCCCCAGCGCGGCCAGCGGGCATAGACTTACGACCCACCCAAATCGTTCCGCCCATAAAGGTTCCCGTGGTGAGGATGACGCTGCGGCAGCGAAACGCGGCCCCAAAGTAGGTCTCAACGCCCACCACCTCATCATTTGACCCCAAAATCAGGTCCGTCACCATGCCCTCGCGCACCACCAGATTCTCTTGCGCTTCCACAACCTCCCGCATCAGTCGGGCGTACTGGCGCTTGTCGGTCTGAGCCCGGAGCGCCCACACCGCTGGACCGCGAGACAGATTAAGCACCCGCTTCTGTAGATAGGTGCGATCGGCCATTTTGCCGATTTCTCCACCGAGGGCGTCCACTTCATGGGTCAGCTGAGATTTAGCGGGACCACCCACAGCCGGATTACAAGGTTGCCAGCCGATTCGGTCCAGGTTGAGGGTCAGCATTAGCGTGCGGCAGCCCAGCCGAGCGGAAGCTAATGCGGCTTCACAGCCGGAATGTCCCGCACCAATGACAACTACATCAAATTCATCCTGAAACTCAAATTTGGCTGCAGTCATACCTCAGTCCGCATTGCAATGGTATTCCAGCATATCGCGTCCAAGACAGTCCTGACCCGCAACCGCTATTGGGGAGTTCCCATAATGCCCTGCAATAGAGATAGCCCTTTCTTCAAGCGGCGAGAGACAGTAACAACGCTCACCCCGAGCCGCTCTGCTGTTTCCCGCTGGGTTAGGTCGTGCAGAAATACAAACTCTAGGATCTGGCGCGTTCGGTTTTCAAGCTGCACCAGCCCCTGTTGTAAGCGAATGCGATCTTCCTGAGCCAGCTGAAAGCTGCGGTAGCGCGTATCGGGAATCAAATCTCCTAGGCTAGTGATGCTGTCCTCTTCGTCGTAAGCCGGTGCATCTAGGCTGAGGGGTGCCCGGTTGCGGTAAGAAAGCTTGACCTCCTGCCACTCCTCAACGGTCAAATCTAGCGCCTGCGCGAGTTCGCTGTCCGTGGGCTGACGATTGAGTTCGACCCGCAAATCCCGCGCTTTAACCGTTGCTTTATGCTGCAGCGCCTGCCAGCGGCGAGGGATGCGGACCGTATGCCCCTTATCCCGCAGGTAATGCTGAATTTCCCCACGGATGTAGGGCAGGGCGAAGGAGCTGAAGGCATTGCCTTTAGAGATATCAAAGCGTTCGATGGCGTTGATCAAGCCCAGGCTACCCACCTGCAGCAGGTCGTCATAGGACTCTGAGCACTGGTTAACCCAGTGATGGGCTTCACGACGTACAAGGCCGTAGTTCAGCTGAACGAGCTGATTTCTGAGCTGAAGAGAGGGCGATCGCCGGTACTCAGCTAGAAGAACTAGGCTTCTGCTCCGGAGGGTTTGCTGGTCTGTTGTGGCCATGGGGGATGGAGTAGCTGCACAGGGTGACTAATAACAATAAATAAAGACAATACTATTGAGGGTGACCCATGACTCACCATGCCACAGGTTGATATTGTCATAGGTGCTGCGGGTAATAAGCATCCATAGCTGGATGTCATTCTAGCCGCTGATTCCGTAAAAGTACTGACGCCTTCAACTTGATTCTAATGTATGCGGAAGAGCCTTATTTATTAAACAATGAGATCCGGACAACGCTTCTGAAAACCTGAAAGATTTACGAGAAGTTTACAGGAGAGGACAAGGGTGGCTCGTTTACAAGGTCACCTGTCTAGAGAACCCGAACTAAACAAATTGTTCCCCGATTGTCAAAATATGTTCAAATATGTTCCGATGCCAATTCACACGGGGCGGCAAAGCGCGCCTCCCTAAGTCAAGCTATGCACGTTGATCCGTTATCGTCGATCTGGCAACAAGAGATCCAAGACATCTTGCGGGGTGCGGCAGGAGGCTTCCTTTTCGGTATCCCCCTGCTCTACACCGTAGAGGTTTGGTCTATTGGCTCTTCTACTGTCGCTCCGCAGCGTTTAGCGGTCCTGGGCGCCACGTTTATGGTGGTGCTGTTGCTGACCCAAGCCGTTGGGTTCCGCCGTACCCTGACGCTAAATCCTTTAGACGCCGTTCTAGAAAGCATTGAAGCGCTTGGAATTGGCGTTGTTTGTGCCGCGATCGCCTTAGTGTTGCTCCGCCGCATTACGTTAGATACACCCCTCAGTGAAATGCTGGGCAAACTCATCTTTGAGGGGGTACCGTTTTCCCTTGGTGTGGCCCTAGCCCAGTCAACCCTGACCCAGCGCCGTGACGACAGCCCGATGTATCGGGGCGAGCGCCGCAGTTCCAGCGCATCTTCTAGATCAGACCAGACCACAAGCAATCCTCTGCGCCTGCAGCTCACCTCTATCAGCGAGACGCTCATTGACTTGGATGCCACCTTGCTGGGTGCCATCCTAATTGCGTTCAGTATTGCCCCCACCGAAGAAATTCCTATTCTGGCCGCGGCAGTTCCCCCCCTTTGGCTACTGCTGATTGTGACCGCTTCACTGGTGCTGTCCTACATAATTGTCTTCGCCTCTGGCTTTGCCGACCGTTGGGAACGTCAGCAGCGTGGTCTGCTGCTAGGACCGGTCACAGAAACCTTGGTGGCTTATCTCGTTGCGCTGGTTGCATCAACGGTCATGCTGATTTTCTTTCAGCAGCTTAGTCTGCAGGATCCTTGGCAAGAATGGCTTAGCAACACGTTGGTCTTAGGACTACCGGCATCGGTGGGCGGCGCTGCCGGTCGAATTTTGCGCTAGTCGCCAGCGGGATTCGTGACCAAGCTATTTGCAGTACAGCTTGGGAGCAAGCGCCACAGGGCTTCTCAGACACTTTAGACTTGTTAACATTTTTGTTATAGTTATGA
>JBARYO010000608.1:0-5744 GCA_049647905.1 Elainellaceae cyanobacterium
CGGCAGCGCTGTACCAAGGCCGCTCTCTAGCATCAATGCGCTGCTCAAATTGAGCCAAATCGATGACCTCTCGCTGGGCATTGAGGGTGACGCTGTTGTACTGATTTGGATTATCCCTAGTGGAATACTCTAAGACGTAGACCGCCTCTCCGCCTTTGTTTTGCTTGAAAAGGCCCAAAAGGTCGCCAGACGCATTGCCAACCCCAAGCCCTCGAATGGCCTCAAAGTTTGTCAGATAGTCCCAATACAGGGGCTCAAGCGATCGCACCGTTCCTAAATCGATATCCTCTCGCTGAATGGCTGCCGCAGAAAGCTGGCTGACGGTCTGCGTCAATGTGAGCAGGTCGCGAATGTTATGGTCGATTTGCTGCGTCGTTTCACGGTGTAGCTGACCCACGGCCTGGCTGACCACCCGCTGCCCATTCTGAATAGAAACCCAGCCCACGAGGCTCACAATAACGCAGGCTTGCACCACCGTCGGAATAGTGAAGAGCAGGTGCAGCGGGGCTTGAGAAATCCGGTAACCGAGACGCGACTGAATCGCTTCAAACCATCTGAACTGAGTCATTATGGACGGTAGACAACATCTGTTTACGGTGGTGTAGTGAGTTGAGGCTATCAGGATAATAAGTGAGTGCGTACTCACATGGTGCTTGGGGACATCGACCCTGCACCGTATTGCGCCAAACCAGCCACCGCAAGCATTCTAACCTTTGCACATAGGCAGACGTTTCTTCCAGAGCTTGTTAAGTTTCGTATCGAGACTTAATCTTTGGAGCGAGCTATCCCAATTTTTCTCTCAGATGCGTCGTGGCCGTTCCTAATGCCTCAGGTAGTTTGGCGGCATCGCGACCACCGGCCTGGGCCAAATTGGGGCGACCGCCGCCGCCGCCGCCGCAAATCTTGGCAATGCCGCCAATAAATTTGCCGGCATGCAGTCCGGCTTTGGTAACCTGCGGACCAAACGCCGCCACTAGGCTCACCTTCCCCTCACTCGGTACGCCCCCCAGCACAACAGCGGCGCTGTCCCCTAGCTTCTGCTGCAGCCGCTCCGCCGCCGTTTGCAGCGCCTTAGCGTCCACCTCACCCAGGTTTGAAACGAGCATAAGATAGTCGCCCACTGACTCAGCGCTTTCCACAAGCTGATCAGACTTCACCGCCGCTAGCTCCCCTTTGAGGGCCGTGAGCTGCTTCTGGCTGTCCTTCAGCTCCTCTTGCAGCGCCGTGACGCGGCCCACGATCGCTTCTGGCTTCGCCTTGAAGCGATCGCCCAACTCCTTCACCACCACTTCCCGCGCGTTGAGGTAGTCCAGCACCGCCGGACCCGCCACCGCCTCAATGCGGCGCACGCCGGAGGAGATGCCGGTTTCAGAAATAATCTTAAAGACGCCAATTTCGGCGGTGTTGCTGACGTGGGTGCCGCCGCACAGCTCCATGGAGACGCCGGGGAAATCGATCACCCTCACCTCGTCGGTATACTTCTCGCCAAACATGGCCGTCGCCCCGCGAGATTTGGCGTCATCTAAGGACATGAGGGAGACATCTGCCCCGTGGGCTTCGGCAATCCAGGTGTTGACCTGGGCTTCCACCTCAGCCACCTCGTCGGAGGTGAGGGCGCGGGGGCAGGAGAAGTCGAACCGCAGGCGGTCAAAGTTCACCAGGGAGCCCGCCTGTCCCACGGAGGGGTCTACTAGTTTCTTCAGGGCCGCCTGCAGCAGGTGGGTGGCGGTATGGTTGGCCTGAACCCGGCGGCGGCAGGCCCGGTCAATCTGCGCTGTCACCTGATCGCCCACGGAGAGGGAGCCCCGCTCGATGTGGCCAAAATGCACGAAGACGTCGGACTCTTTCTTCACGTCCTCCACTCGCATCAGCATCTCGTCCCCAGACAAGTAGCCGCGATCGCCAATTTGACCACCCCCCTCGGCGTAGAAGGGGGTTTCGCTGAGCACCACTTGGACGCTGCCGGTCTTCGCCGTCTGCACCGATTCGCCCTCCACCAACAGCGCCTGCACCGTTGAGGCAGACTGATGGTCGCTGTAGCCCAAAAATTTTGTGGAGTGAACCTTACCCGCCAGCTGGTCTAAGCTGCCCTGCACCGTCAGATCAATGCTTTGGTGGGCATCGCGGGCCCGGAGCCGCTGCTGCTCCATCTCAACGTTAAAGCCGTCAACATCGACGGTAACGCCCTGCTCTTCGGCCACTTCTTGCGTCAGCTCCAGCGGGAAGCCGTAGGTGTCATAGAGGGCGAAGGCGTCGCTGCCGGAAATCCGCTGAGGCGACTTAGCCAAGATATCGGCCAGCAGCTTCTCTCCTCGCTCTAGGGTCTCCAAAAAGCGCAGCTCTTCGCGGTCTAGCTCGGCTGTAATCACGGTGGCCTGCTCCCGCAAGTTGGGGTAGGTGCCTTCCATGAGGGCGATCGCCGCCTCGGCCACAGATCTACTGAAGGGCTTTTGGATGCCCAACAGCCGCCCGTGGCGCACCACCCGCCGAATCAGCCGCCGCAGCACGTAGCCGCGATCGGTGTTGGAAACCCGCACCCCGTCGGCAATCAGGTGGGTGACGGCGCGGGTATGGTCCCCCACCACTTTGAGGGACACTTTGCTAGACTCATCGGCCTCGGCGTAGCTCACCCCAGAAATCGTCTCCACCGCTGCAATGATGGGGAAGATCAGGTCCGTCTCGTAGTTGTTGGGCTTACGCTGCAAGATCTGGGCCATGCGCTCTAGCCCTAACCCCGTGTCGATGTTTTGCTTGGCCAGCGGCGTCAGCGTCCCGGCGGCGTCCCGGTTGTACTGCATGAACACCAGGTTGTAGAACTCGATGAAGCGGCTATCGTCTTCGAGATCGAGAGTCTTGTCGCCTAGCTCGGGGTGAAAATCGTAGTAAATCTCTGAGCAGGGACCACAGGGTCCAGTTTCCCCAGAGGCCCAAAAGTTATCTGCCTCATCCATGCGCTGGATGCGGTGGGCCGGGATGCCGATTTGGTCGCGCCAGATGGCGAAGGCGTCGTCGTCTTCGCGAAAGACGCTCACCACCAGGCGTTCGGGGGGCAGCTGAAACACCTCGGTGGACAATTCCCAGGCCCAGGCGATCGCCTGCTCTTTGAAGTAGTCTCCAAAGCTGAAGTTGCCCAGCATTTCAAAGAAGGTGTGGTGACGGGCGGTGCGGCCTACGTTTTCGATGTCGTTGGTGCGGATGCATTTTTGGGAGGTGGTGGCCCGGTCCATTTTGGCCTCGCGCTGGCCAAGAAAGATGGGCTTGAAGGGCAGCATTCCGGCGATGGTGAGCAGCACGGTGGGATCTTCGGGCACTAGGGAGGCGCTGGGCAAAATTTTGTGCCCGCGATCGGCGTAGAACTCTAGGAAGGTTTGGCGGATCTTATCGCCGGAAAGGGAGGGAAATTTGAGGTCTGCCATGCCGCGCTAGGGGAGAGTTGCTGGTGTTTGAACGATCTTCTCTCCATAATAGTGTCCATCCGGCACGGGTCGCTGATGTGTGTGTGGCCAGCTCGCTAGGGTAATGGCAGGGCTTCGGCATCTAAACGCGATAGGTCAAGGCTGGATGAGGCAGCGGTATGGCGATCGCTCGTGACGCGCGGGAGGTGTCTTGCTGGCAGCTGTCATAATTTAAGTGAAAGATTACACTAAGCCAAAGACCGTCGGCCTAATCTATGACGACTACACCGACTACTCAGCTCTATACCTTTGACGCTTACCTCGTGCTAGATGCTGAGCAGCGGTGCGAGTTGGTGGATGGGAAACTCATCACTATGAATCCGCCCACTATCGAGCATTTTTTGATTGCTAAGTTTATTGAGCAAGCCTTAGATCAAGAGATCAAGCGCTGCCAGAATCCCTGGCTATGCTTTCGAGAAGCAGGGGTGCGCACCAATCTGCGGCGATCGCGTCTGACGGATGTCTGCGTAGTGACGTTGGATCAGGCCAGAGAGCTTGGCGGAAGCTCTGCTGTCTTTCAGACGCCGCCGCTTTTAGCGGTGGAGGTTGTTAGTCCTGATTCAGTTAAGCGGGACTATCGCCAGAAGCGGTCTGAATATGGGGCTTTGGGTATTCCAGAGTATTGGATTATTGACCCGTTGAGCGATCAGGGCACTGTCTTGGAACTCAAGGACGGGTTTTATGACGAGACGGTGTTGGCAGGAACAGACTCGCTGTCGTCGCCGCTGTTTCCAGGGCTGTCGCTGGGGCTTGCTGATATTTTTGCGGCTGGAGATGTGGGCTAGCTGAACGCTAAAGCCGATGACGGCAGAATAAAGCTGATATAACAGGGGAGTAAGCTCGCCATTCCTGAAACGCTATGGACCCTGTTACCCTTTCCCTGTCTGCTGTCGCTGCGGTCATGGTGCTGAAGATGGCCGAGAAAACCGGCGAATCCCTTAGTGAGATTACCTTGGCCCAGGTGGGGACGCTGGTTAACCTGCTAAAAAGCCGCTTTCCTGCCGCTGCCACCACTTTAGAAGCCCTTCCGGCGGGTACGGAGAATCCGTTTGACTATGGCGCGGCGGCAAAGCAGCTTGAAGGGGCGATCGCTGCTGATGCTGAGGTGGCGCAGGCGGCTGAGGCAGTAGACCAAGCGGTGAAGGCCGACCCGATGGCGAAGCAGCAGGCTGAAAAGCTGGCGCGATCGCCGCAGGTGGTCAACAACGCGAAGCTGGCAGAAGAAATCAAGGCGGTGTTTCAGGGCAACGTTATTCAAAGTCAAACGAACAATTTTTGACTGACTTCGCCCAGCGCGGATGGGGCAAAGTCAGACCCGCCAAAACCACCCCAAAATATCCCCCGTAGCGGAGCCGTCAGGTTTGTCGGTCGGGATGTCGTGCTGCAAGACCTCCATACTCAGCTTCAGGGGGAGCAGCCTGTGGCGGTGACGGCGGTGGCGGGGATGGGGGGCATTGGCAAGACGGAGCTGGCGATTCGCTATGCGCTGGGCTATTGGCAGGCGCACTACCCGGCGGGGGTGTGCTGGCTGCGGTGCCGGGGGGCGGAGATGGCCTCGCAGGTGGTGGAGTTTGCCACGGTGGAGATGGGACTGGTGGTGCCGGACGGGCTGACGGCGGAGCAGCAGGTGCGGTGGTGCTGGCGGAACTGGCGACCGGCGGGGGCGGTGCTGGTGGTGCTGGATGATGTGACCGACTACGGGGCGATCGCGGACTATTTGCCGCCGGTAGACCTGCGGTTTCGGGTGCTGATGACGACGCGATCGCAGCAGTTAGGGGCGTCGGTGCGGACGGTACCGCTAGATTTGCTCTCGCCGGAGGCGGCGCTGGAGCTGCTGGCCGAGCTAGAAGGCGCGGGGCGGGTGATGACTGACCGGGCGGCGGCGGCGGAGCTGTGCGATCGCCTGGGGAATTTGCCGCTGGGGGTGGAGCTGGTGGGGCGGTATCTGCGGCAGAAGCGGAATCTGTCGCTGGAGAAAATGCTGGAGCGACTGGAGAACAAAGGGCTGCGCCACAGGTCTTTGGCAGAGCGATCGCCCGATATGACGGGGAGGCGGGGGGTGGAGGCGGCGATCGCCCTGAGCTGGGAAGAGCTGCAGCGAGAGGAGACGCGGCGGCTGGCCTATTTGCTGAGCCTGTTTGCCCTGGCTCCGATTCCTTGGGGGCTGGTGGCGGGGTGCTTGCCGGATGAGGACGAGGAGGAGCTGGAGGACGCGCGGGACCGGCTAGTGAATTTGAGCCTGGTGCGGCGGGTGGATGAGGGGGTGTATCAGCTGCATCAGCTCGTGCG
>JBARYO010000609.1:0-10976 GCA_049647905.1 Elainellaceae cyanobacterium
ATCCTGAAGACGGCGCGGATCAGCTGTCTTCAGCCGGTCCGCGGCTGAAGAAGGGCGTCAAGTATGCCACAACCGCTCCCAATAGAAAGCCAGCTACGTTGCGGGTGACCGGTAGCCAGTCTGACGTGCGCGTCACAACAGGACCAATGCCAAAGGCTAGGAACAAAATGCCCCATAGGGGAGAGAAGATCAGTGCCCATTGCCAGGCGAAAACCTGCCCCTCTTCTCGGGGCTGGGCAGCCAGTCCGCAAATCACGCCGCCAACAATAGATGTAATCAACGTCAAGACCCACTGCTCTTGGGGTAGACCCGGTACAGCGCTGCACCCCCCCCGTCGAAGACAGACTTCAATGGACTCCAACGCGCTGACAATCGCGCCGTCTTCCCCATTTTCCCGGACAAAGAACTGATTCCCATAGCGGGTTTGCAGCTCGACCCAAAAGGTGCGGGGCATCAGGTCATATAGGCCATCGCCAACGCTAAAGTTGAGCAAGTTCCCCCCACGCGGATCGGCAACCAGCATAACGCTGCGGTCGTCTAACCCCCAAAAGGATTTGACGGCTCGTCCGGGGGTTTGGTCGAACTGAGTCAAGACCCGCAGCTTCCAACCTGTCTCTGCTTCAAACGTGCTGAGCCGCGTATCCAAGCGGTCCTGCTGTAGCGTCGCGAGAGAGTCGGCCAAGTCAATAATGTTGGTTGGAGCCGACGGCAACAGCTCTGGATTATCGAAGGCCCAAGCTGGGGTCGAGATCACCCAGGTCATCAGGACGATGGCAGCGGCAACAAGCCCGCGAATCAGAGGAGAAGAGCGATCGCGCATGGATTTAATAAAGCGTTAGCGTAAAGACGTTAATACTATGGAATAAGCTGATCAGCACCTGCTGTAAAGCAATTCTGAAAAGCTTGTTACACTCCTTAATGTAGTATGAAGCTGGCTCGGAATGCAATTTTACCTGGTGGGTCGCTTGTGCCTGCTGGGCCAGATGTTGCGACTGCGCCAGAAATCACTCTACCGATGAGGTCTCGCTGTTCTGGATTAAGTCTTGAGCATTGACCTGCTCTGGAGTGCCAACGGGCTTCACGGTCTCAGCCTGCTCTACCGCCCTATGGTCTATCGTCTCAACCTGCTGCGCAGCTGCTACTGTGCCAACAGGGCTTTTAGCTTGTTTTGAATGTTCAGAGGGTGGGTCAGGCGCTGTTGATCGTGGCCCTAGCCGGTCTGTTTCGGCAGTCGATGGTTGTCTAAACACCCGCCATGCTGCTCTGGCACCCGCTATAACGCTGCGGCTGGTCTGTTGGGCCTGTCCTGCCTGTTCCTTGACGAACTGTACGCCTTGGTCAACCTGCTGCACCAGCTGCCCTGCTTTCTCGACGCTCTCCCCGACGCCATCCGTTAGTTCGCCCAGCTCCTGCCCTGTGACCCGCATGGCGTCTAATACTGGCGGCAACTCCCGGTTGAGGGTATCAAATAGCTTTTCGGCACTGCGAGCGGCCCGCCCCAGCTCAATGACCGCGGGCAGTGCCACCACAAACAGGGCGGTGATGCTGATGGCAACCAAGCCTAGGGACAATGCCAGCCAGAGGGTTGAATCTATCACGGGGCCACCGGGCCTAGGTTGACTCTGATGTCTTAGAGCTAGCGGATGCCACGGGGCGTGCCGCCTCCCGCTGCTCCTGCTGACTGACCTCAAGCCCTACCGCGATCGCATCCTTGAGGCGAAGCAGGGTGCTGTCCCAGTTGCGCAGCGCGGAGGCCGTCATCTGGTCGGCGCGCACCTGAACCGTATTGGATAGATCTTCCGCCAGCTCGGGGAGTGCATCGGCTGACTGCTTCAGCATCCGGCGGGTCTCTCGACCAGTACGAGGAGCCGTAAGCAGGCTGGCGATCGCCCCAGCGGCTGCTCCCAGTATTACCCCGCTCGCAAATGCTGCGGATCGTCCACCTCTATTTGACATTGTTGGCCCGTGTCGTGTGACTGTATTCCTATGCTATCTCAATCCTCTGGGTGCTTAATCAGCTCAGCGAGTCAGTTGTGTTGGTCAGCGGGAGCGGCTGCGACGCCCCATCGCCCGCCAAAGGCCAAGCAACGTTAGAATCTGCTGTGCCTGCTGCCACCGGCTTTTGAGCTGGCCAAGCCGCTGCCTTGCTAGACGAGATGCGGCAGCCCCATTCGCCAGGGACGCTGTCGCCTGAGGCAGGGTTTGGGCGAGGTCACGTTCCGTCAACTCAAGCTGAGTGGTGAGATCAACTAGCGATCGCCGCCAGCGAGATAGCTGCCATGCCAGCGCAAACCCGACAGCCGAGATGAGAACATTAGTGGCGACAACCAACATAGCCATAATGGCAGCCACTCTACCACGCGATTTAACCCTTTCTTGAGAATGTCCCTACCGATTGATCCCACTCTGTTCAAAGACGCTGACTCTGTCAATGTCTTGACTCAAATTCAAGCCCAGCCCGTTGCTACACCCCTGCGCAACCGCCCCATCACCACAACATTTGTTCACTGGTCGACGCTGAGACCGCAGTCTGACGCCGGTCTAGCCCCCATCCTGTTGATCCATGGGTTTGACAGCTCCGTTATGGAATTCC
Source organism: Elainellaceae cyanobacterium (assembly GCA_049647905.1). Classification (GTDB taxonomy): domain Bacteria; phylum Cyanobacteriota; class Cyanobacteriia; order CAKZMO01; family CAKZMO01; genus JBCCAG01. The sequence continues at coordinate 2,594 of JBARYO010000609.1, forward strand.
GTCGCCTGATGCCGCTGCTTGCAGAGCATCGAGAGACTTGGGCAATCGACCTTTTAGGGTTTGGCTTCACGGAGCGTCCTCAGGATGTCCCTTATACTGCCGCCAGCCTTAAAGCTCACCTGCGGTCGACTTGGGAAACGCTAATCCATCGCCCGGTCATTCTTGTGGGAGCCTCTATGGGGGGCGCGGTGGCGATGGACTTTGCCCTCACTTATCCGGATGCCGTGGAGGCTCTGGTGCTGTTGGACAGCGTTGGCGCTGCTCGGGGGCCGAACCTAAGCCGGTTTCTACTGCCGGGAGTGGGGCAGCTAGCGGCTGGCATATTGCGCAGTCCCCTTGTGCGTCAGCGCGTCAGTCGCCAAGCCTACTATGATCCCGCCTTTGCCACCGATGAAGCCGCCCGCTGCGCCGCGCTCCATCTAGCCTGCCCCAACTGGCGCGGTGCGCTAGCGGCCTTTACCCGCAGCGGGGGCTATAATGTCCTGACTCAGAAGCAGATTTCTCAGATTGTTCAGCCTACGCTAATCCTGTGGGGATCAGATGACGCCATCTTAGGTACAAAACCTGCCGCTGAGCTGCATACGCTGATCGATGGTAGTACCCTCATTTGGATGGACCACTGTGGCCATATTCCACATTTGGAAAAGGCTGCAGCCGTGGCGGAATATATCTCAGTCCGGGTGCTGACGTAAGCCAGAAAATTTGAGCCTGAGATGGCTTACCTCAAACGTAGCTTCCCCTGCTCACTACTCATCACGCTTTTGCCCTAAACTCCTATGCAATCGACCCTGGTCTATCTAACCCACCAGCTGCAAGCAGCACTAGCTGCGGCCTTCGGTGATGAGCTAGCCGACAGCGATCCCATGCTGGTGCCGGCCAACCCCAAGTTCGCCGATTATCAGGCCAATGTGGCCATGTCCCTGGCCAAGCGGCTAAAGCAAAAGCCTAGGGCGATCGCCGAGGCGATTGTGCAGCACCTGCAGGTAGACTCCGTTTGTGAGCCGCCAGAGGTGGCTGGCCCTGGCTTTATCAACCTCAAGCTCACCACAGCGTATCTCCAGCAGCAGCTGCAGGCGATGCAGCAGGACGAGCGCTTGGGTGTCCCCGCCGCCAAAGCTCCCCAGCGGGTGATTGTGGATTTCTCTAGCCCCAATATTGCCAAAGAGATGCATGTGGGTCATCTCCGCTCTACCATCATCGGCGATGCCATTGCCCGAGTGCTGGAATTCCGACAGCATGAGGTGACGCGGCTCAACCACGTGGGGGATTGGGGCACCCAGTTTGGCATGCTGATTACTCATCTGCGGGATACCTGCCCTGAGGCGTTGGTCGATGCTGATGCTGTGGACCTTGGGGATTTGGTCGCCTTCTATCGGCAGGCCAAAGCCCGATTTGATACCGACGAGGCATTCCAGGGGCGATCGCGTCAGGCGGTGGTGGAGCTCCAGTCTGGTGGTGACGAGGCCCGTCGCGCCTGGCAGCTGCTGTGTGACCAATCGCGGCAGGAATTCCAGCGCATTTACCAGCGGCTGGACATTGAGATTACGGAACGGGGAGAATCTTTCTATAACCCTCTCTTGGCAGGTGTGGTGAGTGGCTTAGAGGCGAGCGGGCTACTGGTGAAGGACCAAGGGGCGCAGGTGGTTTTTCTGGAGGGCTTTACCAACAAGGCAGGCAATCCGCTGCCTCTCATTGTTCAAAAAACAGACGGTGGCTACAACTATGCCACCACCGACCTCGCTGCCATTCGATACCGCCTGCAGCAGGACGGCGCTCAGCGGATGATTTACGTTACCGATGCGGGGCAGGGCAGCCACTTTGCCCAGGTGTTTCAGGTGGCGCGGCGGGCAGACTGGCTCCCCGATGAGATCGACGTTGTCCATGTCCCCTTTGGGGTGGTGCAGGATGAGCAGGGCAAGAAGTTCAAAACCCGTTCCGGGGAGACGGTACGCCTCAAGGATCTGCTAGACGAAGCGGTGCGGCGATCGCGAGCTGATCTGGAGGCGCGGCTGCAGCGGGAAGAGCGACAAGAGTCTGAAGCCTTCATCAGCCATGTGTCTGAGGTGGTGGGCATCGGCGCGGTGAAGTACGCCGATTTGAGCCAAAATCGCACCAGCAACTACATTTTCAGCTACGATAAAATGCTCTCGCTGCAGGGCAATACGGCCCCCTACATGCTCTATGCCTACGTCCGTATTCAGGGCATTAGCCGCAAGGGCGATGTTGATTTGAGCGCCCTAGAGTCTCAGCCCATCATGCTAGAGAGCGACGTTGAACAGGCGTTAGCCAAAGCCCTGCTTCAGTTTGATGACGTGGTAGTCCAGGTGGAGCAGGAGCTGCTGCCCAATCGTTTATGTCACTATCTCTTCGAGCTGAGCCAAACCTTTAACCAGTTCTACGATCGCTGCGCAGTCCTACAGGCCAACGAACCCCAGCGTACCTCCCGGCTACTGCTGTGTGACGTCACGGCACGGACGATTAAACAGGGCTTGTCGCTGCTGGGCATTCCCGTCCTAGAACGTATGTAACCCCCGCAACTCTAGTCCCCCAGCACACAACACACAGACGCAGCATAAGCTGGCACAGCTGGCATTTTGGTAACAATGTGTCCAGCGGTACCATGTGAATATACGGATGCCGCCAGAATAGATACGGGATAGAAACAGAGTATAGAGAAGATATCCGCCGTTATTTTGCGATCCCAAACTGATATCCGCCAAAATACGACGCCTTGAGACCTTCAACGGCAGTTTAGGACTTGATGGTCTTCTGGATATCCTGATTTCGACGCTATCGGCTATGGTTAGGGTGCTCACCAGAAGAGCGGCGTAAAGTACTAGGAAGACGGCGCAAGCCACCAAAAGGTTCACGGTTCAGGTGAAATTCACATGGAATCTAAACCCTAATCCCTAGCGAAATTTGCTGGAATAGAGATATCGGCATCACTCGGGCACTACATCTACCATCCACTTGTGTGTTCTTCATCCGTAGGTTGACCCGTGATTAGCTTTGACAGTGCAATCTCCGATACAGAATTATTTGATTTTGATGCTCAGGTTTTGCTGGGTGGTCGATATCAGATTATTAAGCAGCTGGCCGAAGGAACATTTGGCCATACCTACCTCGCCCGCGACTGGCATCTGCCCGATCATCCCATCTGTGTGATCAAGCAGCTCAAGTCTCAGTCCAATGGCGATGATATGAGAACAGCCCAGCGGCTGTTTGACTCAGAGGCGCGGGCCTTGGCTACCTTGGGATCCCACAGCCAAATTCCCCATCTTCTGGCTCACTTCGTCGATGGGGAAGAGTTCTTTCTGGTTCAGGAGTATATCAAAGGGCGATCGCTCAACAACGAAATTGTAGCGGGTACCCCGTGGCAAGAGTCTCGCGTCATCGCCTTAATGGAAGAGATTCTAGAGGTGTTGAACGTTGTCCACCAGCAGCAGGTGATTCACCGGGATATCAAGCCCGCCAACCTGATTCGCCGCTACAGCGACGGCAGGGTTGTCTTGATTGACTTTGGTGCCGTTAAGCGGGCCAGCACCCCATTCTCAGAGACCTCCGAGGGCCACAGCGCGTTCACCATCGCCATTGGCACCGCTGGATACATTCCCAAAGAGCAAACCGGTGGGCGACCTCGCTATAGTAGCGACGTCTACTCCACAGGCATTGTGGGTATCCAGGCGCTGACCGGCGTCTCTCCGCAGCAAATCCCTGAAAACAACTGGTCAGGGGAGCTAGATTGGCATGTCCTTGCCCCCCACGTCAGCCCAGAGCTTGCTCAGGTGCTAGACCAGATGGTGCGCTACGACTTTCGCGATCGCTTCGGCGATGCGGCGGCAGCCCTTGAGGCAATGCGACAGCTGCCTGCGCACTTACGCAGTGCCCCTAATCCGCTTCCTAGACTTGCTGAGCCCGCGATGTTGCCCCTCGACGGTGCCCCCCTGCCGCCGACGGTCGTCCATACCGCCACGCCCCCCATTAATGTGCTCCAGAGGCAAGAGGCGACCCTCTACGACGCTCCATCGGTCCCTACTCCGCCTGTGCCTATTCTGTCTGTCCAGGCTCTATCAGACCAAGGCCCTGTACCGACGAGCCTGCATGGGAACGCATTGCGATCGACTCCCACCGCCTCGACGTCAGTTTCCGTGGCACCCCAGACGGTGTCATCGCCGCCCAGCCCGCAATCTCAGGGGCTGTTGCGCGCTTCGTATGCCAGCGGACGCTCTAGCCGACCGCTCCCCTATGCCCCGGAGCCAATGGCTGTTCCCCTTGAGCCAAAGCACTACGGCGTCCACGGCATTATAGAGTTCGCGCGGTGCCAACTGCAGCAGTGGCGTCAACGGCGGCTCCACCTCTGGTACTGGGCCTCGATCGGTAGTGTAATGTCTGGTCTTGTCGCCCTTCCACTGGTCCAGACCTCGCCGCTGATGGCGTCTGCGGCCTACAACACCAATAGCAATGCCCTGCTGACTGCTGCTGAGCGGCTTGTGCGACAGCTTCCTGAAGACGAAACGGTCAACTCCGATGCCTTTCTTCAGGTGGTGCAGCTGATCAGCCAAGCCACGCAGCAGGAGACAGACCAGCAGTACACAGCGGCTCTTGACACCTATCGCAGCGCCCTCACCATCGATTCAACCAACCTCAGTGCCCTGTGGGGCCGCTGCCGGATGCTCAACGCCCTAGAACAGGCCGAAATGGCTCTAGATGCCTGTAATGACCTGTTGGCCGTCAATGCGTCCGATGTGGTGGGCTTATGGGGGACGGCTAAAGCCAACAGCACGATGCAGCTCAACGACAAAGCTCTCGACCTGTTCAATCAGGCTCTCGATCAGCATCTGGATTTCGCACCCCTGTGGAAGGATCGCGCTGAGCTACTGTGGCGCATGGGAGACCAAAATGCCGCGATCGCCTCCTTGAATGAGGCTCTCGCGCTCCAGCCCGACTATGAAGATGCCCTAACGCTGCGGCAATCTTGGGGCGGGGGTTGAGGCATTAGCATTGCGATGCGTTCTGGCACAGCTGGCGAAAATGCTCCCCACGATGCTCGAAGCTACGGTACTGGTCAAAGCTGGCGCAGGCGGGGGATAGCAGGACTGTTTTGGCGCTATGGGTCTGAGCTAGAGACGCCGCTAGCGGAACGGCAATATCAAGGGTTTCGACTGATTTGTGGTCATGGTAGCCCACCTGGTCTAAGCGCTCGGCAAAGGCTGGAGCGGCATCCCCGATTAAAAGCACAAACGCCGCTTTAGCCTGAACTTGGGCTAGCCAGGGACCATCTTCCCCAACCTTGGGGTCGCCTCCGGCAATGAGGATCACTGGCCCTGCTACCGATCGCAGCCCTACCTCGGCGGCATCGTAGTTGGTGGCCTTGCTGTCATTGATGAACGTGACGCCATGCCGACAGACGATTTGCTCTAACCGATGGGGGACGCCAGGAAACGTCTTGATCCCTTGGGCGATCGCTTCGGGGGCGATGCCTGCCAAGTGGGCCGCCGCTGCCGCTATCAGCACGTTCTGCTGATTGTGATGGCCCGGCATAGGAATTGCGTCCACAGGCAAAATTCTGCTGCCCTGCACCTGTACCCAGCCTGCGTTGATAGTGGCGAGTGGTGTTGGAGTGGCGGGCTCTGGGTGGTTTGGATTTGAGGTATCGTCGGCCCGGTTGACGCGGGTCCATTTGGCATTGGGCCAATCGGCGACGCACTGCCTTAGGTTGGCATCGTCACCATTGAAAACCTGCTGCTGCGATCGCCGGAGGAGCTGTGCTTTGATGCGGTAGTAGCGATCTAGGGTGATATGGCGATTGAGGTGATCGGGGGTAAAGGTGGTCCACAGGCCAATTTCAGGGGACAGGGTCGGTGAGGCCTCAATCTGGTAGCTGCTGACCTCAGCAATAATCCAGTCCGGCGATTCCTCTTCTTTGATGCTCTCCAGCGCTACCTCGCAGGCGGCGCGGCCAATGTTGCCGCAGGCGGGAGCCCGGTGGCCAGCGGCAGCAAACACCGCCTCAATTAAGGCTGTCACCGTGGTTTTTCCGTTGGTACCCGTCACGGCAATCCAAGGGACAGTCTGCAGGGTTTGCCAGGCCAGCTCCATTTCTCCCATCACCTCAATGCCCAAGGCCCTGGCATGGACCAAAGTCGGGCTGTCCCACGGCATCCCTGGACTGACGACGATTCGGGTTATGGACGCATCGGGTGCCAGGGGCTGCCCCAGCTGTACGGCGATTCCCTCCTGCTCTAGGGTCTGCTTGTTGCGCTGCAGCCCCTCCGAATCGCCGCGATCGCTGACGGTAACATGCCACCCCTGATGACGCAGCAAACGAGCAGCGGCGATGCCGGATTTTCCTAAACCAATAACGATCGCATGTGGCATAGAGCAAGTCTCAGGAATCTCAAGGAGGAGGGTTCTCGGGTGGGGCCGTTAGTCAGGGCGATCTAAGCAAGCTCAATCGCTGTCAGGGTAAGCCCCTGACAGATTGTATCGGTATTGGGCATCCTCCCTCCAAACGAAAAATTAAGTTACAGCGATCGCAGCTAGCGAGATGGGGGCCGAAAGGTGTTAGGCTGAATGGCCCTGTCTGCCTAGGGTATAATGCCCGTAACTCCGGCGCATCATGTCAAGCTAACCTGCTGACGCCGGTTGTGAGCCATCGCCATAGCTGCATCCATCATGACCGAACCGACCCAACTCAGTCCGATTTACAGCGCCGCAATCATCTCGACTATATTTGCCGTGCTGTGGGGCATCATTTTCAAAGACATGCTGGAGCATGAGGTCAATGGCTGGTACGCCAACCGTGAAACCCAGCTCACCGTAGAGTATCGCAAACCCCGGCTTGTTGTGGCTTACACGGTAATGACCCTGCTGATTTCGGTGGCAGTTGGTGCAACCTTGGCCACCTTCGGATTTTCGCTGCTGGCGGCGGCAGGTTTTGCTTTGGTCATCACTATCTCGACAGCGCTATTGATTTGGTTCCAGCTCGGCTCGATGTTCGCTCTGCTGGTATTTGGCGGCTCAGAAGCTATCGATATTGACTCTTACGGTGCAGGGCAAAAGTACGACTCCCAAGCAGTGACCCCTAAACAGTGATATTGAAATAGCCTCTTGTTTGGACTTGTACTGGCGAAATCTGCCCAGATCACGCCTAATCGGCTCTGTAGAACTACGGTAATAGGATGCAGTGGCCCCCTCCAAGCACCCCTGTTGGACGAGAGTCGTGAGTGACAGCCTAGACTAAGTAAACGCCTATCCAATGCGTGGAGTAGTGCGGTGGTGACGCAAACCTATTACGATATTTTGGGGGTTTCCCCCAATGCCAACCTGTCTGAAATCAAGCGGGCCTATCGGCGGCTAGCCCGTCAGTATCATCCCGATGTGAACCCTGACGACGACGCGGCGGGGATGTTTCAGCGGTTGACCGATATGTATCAGGTGCTGCTGGACCCGGTGGAGCGGCGGCGCTACGACCAGCTGATCTCTGGCTCTGAGGCAGTGCTCATTGAGGATGCGGTGGATGACGCTGAGGATACGGCGTTAGAGCTGTATCGACGGGGTCTGTCTCGGGCACAGCGGGGGCATTATCGCGATGCCATTGTGATCTATTCCCAAGCCCTCAGCCTCAACCCCGAGTATGTAGATGCTTATGCCCAACGCGGGTTTGCCTACTACAGCCTAAAGAACTATCCAGCGGCCCTGGCAGACTACAGCGCCGCCCTACGGATCAATCTTCATCTGGCTCCGGTGCATTTTTATCGAGGGTTGACCCGCTTTGACCTAGGGGATACCAACGCTGCGATTCGCGACTTTACCAGCGCCCTAGAGTTGGATCCGGGCTACGCCAAAGCCTACTACCAGCGCGGCTTGGCCTATACGGATCTGGGCGATCGCCGGGCGGCAGCGGTGGACTTGCGGCAGGCTGCGGACTCGTTTGCTCAACAAGGGCAAGGCCGCAGCGCCCGCGAGGCTAATGCGTCCCTTAAGCAGGTAGACGGCTGGTTTGTGTTACGCCTAATTCACGTCAATCCGCTGTTGCCGCTGTGGGACGCGGTGCTGGTGGCGCGTCGCTGCGGTAACCCAGTAAGCGGCCTGCTGCCGGTTTTTGTGCGTCTGGGGCATCAGCGGGCGATCGCCACGGGCCTTGTGTTTGGTCTGCTGTTTGCGCTGTGCCTGACCCTGAAGCTGCGCTCTCCAGCAGAGTCGTTGACGATGCTGTCGGGGCTCGCCTTTGGCCTGATTCCTTTGGCTAGCCTGACGGTGGCTAAACAGCTGGGGCGATCGCTGCTGGGGGGGTACAGCAGTCTGTCTGGGGATATTTTTACGGCTGGGACGGCGCTGTTGCCGCTGTGCGCCGTGGTTTTGGCCCTGGGGGCTCCGGTGC
>JBARYO010000610.1:0-2869 GCA_049647905.1 Elainellaceae cyanobacterium
TCCCCTTATTATAAAGCTATTGCTCAGCAGAAAAAAGAGCCCAGCAGTCAACTAGGCTATCAGAATTGGCCGCAGTTTTAGCAAATTGACGCTTAGTTGAGCAGCTGGCTGAGAGTGAGAGGTCGGAACAGCCAGAAAAATAGTATAAGAGGATGTTTGAAAAGTATCGGTTGGAGCGGTATGCTCCTGCTTCACCCCCCTCAATCCTCCCTTGGTAAGGGGGGAAGTTGGAGTTCTCCCCCTTAGCTTTGGTGTAGCCTGCCCGAAGGGCGTAGGGGATCTAGAGGGGGTAACGCAGCACTTTTGTGACTTTTCAAATGCCCTCTAAGCCGACAAATCGAGGCCATATTGATAAGTGAAGCTCTCTGCCTTTATGTGAGACTGCACTCGTCAGCATAAAAAAGTTGAACCTGAGCATCTTATTCCTACTAGATAGTAGACCAATCACATAACTGAGTCGGCGGCGTCATTCGAGGTTCAGGATAGCGATACAGCCCTTGCGTGTCTAAGCTCATCCTCCGGAAAACGATCCAGCTGACCTCGTTTTCTCGACGTGCTATACTCCCCTGCCCCAGACTCAGGCGACCTTCCTCATCCCACACAAATTCGTCTTGAGGAATGTCAGACCAAGTATGTCCGGTCCACGAAATTACCAGTCCCTCACCAGAAATCAGATTCTCGAAAACCTGTCCCCGTAGACAGACAAAATCGCTGCTGTGAGGATAGCCGTAGTAGCCTTCTATGGAAGTCCCCTGCTTCACCATGTTGAGACAGATCCCCGCACCATCCCGCCAATCTTGAGGGTCGGGGTCGGTACAAAGCTGATACGCCCCATCTGGAAGATTGGCCAGCAGTGTCTCTGTCTGTACAAATGAGCTAGTTTGCTTCTCGTCCATAGGCATGGGCAGCAGTGCGGTACTAGAAAATAGCAGCCCGCCAAGCAGGCCAATCAACCCAACGGAAAAATGCCAGCCAGACATAATGTACTTCTCCGGCTGCTCTCTACCTTGATCCTACTAAGACACTTTGGTGAACTTGTGAGGTTATCCCACGACAGAATATCTGCACGCTCGTCAGGAGAGAGTAGTAGCTCGCTTAGCTTTACAGGTTCTACAAGGACAACGCCGTCTGTGGCAATGGGATCTGCAGCGATGGGGTCTGCAGCAATGAGATCAATGAGATCAGACAGATGCTCCTCGTAAGCTCACTACACACTGCTCGAAAACACAATTAATATTTTTGAGTCCGGCAAAGCGTGATTAATGCCTTTCCTCCCCCCATCAGCAAGCGTCTAATCGTTTAGGCTCTCAGCACCAAATATTGCAGTTGCCGCTTCCAAGGCTGGCGTCATCTCCTCGCTGATAAAGTACAGGGGAAATGGCTGGTCTTGGCTCAAAAAGTCAGCGTATGTCGCCTGCAAGTAGGGGCGATAGCCGTCGTTTTGGGCAGCATAGACCTCAAAAAATGCTAGGCCAAGCGAATGGGCATAGGTCGTAACAATCTTAGGATCAGCCAGGGTAAGGCCGCTAATCGAGTTGATGGTGTCGGTGATACCCACATCAATTATCGAGAAGTCGATGTGGGCCTGTCCCTCAATTAGGCCCAAATAACGCTCTGAAGAAGAGACCCAGGGAAAAGTGCGGAACTGCTCAAAAACCGCAGGTGTAGCCGGGTCGTGGCTCCCCGACAAAATGATCGTTGGGATTTGAACCTGACTCAGCCCTTCAGGGCCATAAATACTGCTATTCACCGGGTTCATCACAGCGACAGACTGCACCCGATCATCCCGAAAATCGTAAGACTGATGGGGCAGCTCTAATGCCTGACATTGCAGCAGCAGGGAAGTGTTTAAGTAGCCAAAGCGATCGCCACATTCACGGGATAGGAAGTCAAAATCAATCGTCGCCCCGGCTACCGCAAGGGCCGTATACCCACCAAAGGAATGCCCTCCGACACCCACATGCTCAAGGTCAAGCCGTCCATCGAATTCGGACCCGTTGCGGCGCTCTAGCTCGTCAATCACAGCGCTGATATCCTGGGGGCGATTGACAAATTCAGCCACCTCAAAAACATCAGACGACAGCCCCTTCAGCAGCTGATCACGATAGGCTGCATCGCTGCCGGGATGCTGGGGCATGGCCACCACATAGCCATGGGAGGTCATATGCCTGGCCAAGGCTGAAAAGTACTCTGGGTTTGACGATAAGCCATGGGAAAACACAATCACAGGAGTTTTCCCAGGTCGCCATTGTTCGGGACGAAAGACATCAACATAGAACTCGCGCTGATAGCGTTCATCAGAGATAGGATGCTGACGCTCTGAGGTCATCTCCCAACGCCTAGACTCAACGCCAAACTCACCGGGCTGGTCCAGCTGAGGCAGATCGGCATAGGCGATCGCTTGCTCACCCTGGGCTTCTGCTGTAGAAAGACGCTCCAGGGTTTCAATAGAGAATTTAGTCGCATCAACGACTGCTCTCACCTCTCTGCTCAGGCTCAACACCGCTTGCAAATTGATGCGCATGTCTGTGGGCAGGTAGCGCAGGAAGTTGAGGGTGGAAAGCCCTGCTTCATCTTGCGCGGCAAGGATGAGGGCAGCCCTTAAGGAATACTTGCCGTTGAGCCCAGCCTCCGTGCGCAGCAGGTCGCCAAGGAATTTGGTCAAGATGTCATCGCCGATGTTGGTGTAGAGAACACGGGACAGGAGCACTGGGTCGATGGGGGCGGGCCTTTGCAGCGCGGCTCGAAACGCGGCCCGCTCCACGTCATCAACGCCAGCGATCGCAAAATAGCGGCCTAACTGCCGGTTCACCGTGCCGTCTTCGGCAAATTCCTCTAGGGAGCTGACGTCAAGGGATCGCCCGATAAT
>JBARYO010000611.1:0-2599 GCA_049647905.1 Elainellaceae cyanobacterium
TGGAAGCAAATATTCTCTCCTCGACTTTTCTGCACCACCAAGCTTTGACGCTCAGCACCCTCCGCCGAAAGGCCCGCGGCCTCACTTCGCGATAAAGCCTACGGCTTCGCTCCGCGATCGCCTAGGATATGAAATACGCTTCGAGGAGAACTTGGCATGGATAGCCAATACGTGGAACAGCGGGAAAACGTTTACTGGATTATCAATACTCGAATTTCGCTCGACTCAATTGTGGTGGTGTTCTTGCAGGGCTTATCACCAGAAACAATTGCAGCTGAGTGTTTTCCTGCTCTGACGCTAGAGCAGGTATATGGTGCGATCGCTTACTACCTGGGGCATCGCTCTGAGGTTGATGCTTATTTGCGACAGGCGGAGGCAGAGTTTATAGAATTGCAGAGAGCTACACGTGATCAGGACCTGCCTTTTTATAACAGGCTGCTGCAAGCTAGACGCTTATCCGCCGTACAGCAGTGAGGATTCGCTTCCAGGCTGATGCTGACTTGAACCAAATTCTCGTAAGGGCTTGTCAGCGTGCTGAACCCGAAATGGACTTTCAGACTGCTGCAGATGCTGGATTGATTGGTCTAAGCGATCCGGAGGTTTTAGATATTGTGGCAAATTTGGAGCGAGTGTTAGTCACCCATGATCGTAGAACCATACCGAGGTACTTCGCAGAACGTTTAGTTCACGCCTGGAGCAACGGAGTTATTGTCGTACCCCAATCTATGGCAATTCGAGCAGTCGTTGATGATTTAGTACTCATTTGGTCAGCCAGTGAGGCGGAGGAATGGGTTAACCGGATTAGGTCACTGCCGTTGTAGGCAAATTCTAGGTCTCTTCAGAGGGGGGAAGAGGAGCATGCCAAAAATTCCCTCGATCCAGCGGAATGGCAGCGAGATGGATTGTCAACGTAGGATAGGAGCATGAGTCAACCCCAGCTAGATCTACCGATGGATGATATCCGTAGCTTTTGTCAAAAGTGGCAGATTACAGAGCTGGCGCTGTTTGGTTCAGTTCTACGCGAGGACTTCCGTTCAGACAGCGATGTTGACATGCTGGTGCGCTTCGTTCCTCGCGCGCCTTGGACTTTGTTGGATCTAGTCAACATGGAGAATGAACTTGCAGATTTGATTGGCCGTGATGTTGATTTAGTCGAAAAACGGGCTATTGAAAAGAGCGATAATTGGGTTCGGCGTAGCGAAATCCTCAGCACTGCCCAGACCATTTACTCGCAAACATATGAACCCGCGTGATCGGGCATCCCTTCTAGATATTGCTCAGGCAGCGCGCTCAGCATTGGTATTCGTGAGCGACATGAGCTTAGATGATTTTTCTGGCGACGCCAAAACCCAATCAGCTGTGCTTTACCAAATTGCGATTTTAGGTGAAGCTGTCAAGCGGCTTTCTACAGGATTCCGAGATCAAAACCCTGGCATCGACTGGCGGGCAATGGCAGGGATGCGCGATAAGCTTATTCACGACTATGGCAATGTCGATATTGATCGCGTTTGGTTTACCCTTAGAATCAGCCTACCTCAGCTCCTCAATGAGATTGAGCCGATGCTTCCTGCACACCCTTAGTTTGGCTGTGTAGCCCTACGATTGCTTTCCTGCAAGCTAGGGGAGCTACCAGCGGCTGAGGGCGAACGTGTCAGGGCGTTGCCCATCGAGCGACTGGAGGTGCTAGGAGAGGCGCTGTTGGAGTTCGATAGCCTGATGGACCTAACTCAGTGGCTAGACCGTATTCAATCTGACTCATGCTGATTGCTGAACATCGATCAGCGTCTGAGGGTAAATCTAGAGCTGTTGGAAAATGGGAGAAATCAACAAATGTTAAATGGAATAAAACAGCAAGCCATTGTGAAGCCTGGGGGCGTTATAGAGCTAATCTCACCGGAACTACCAGAAGGGGCGATTGTGGAGGTGATTGTGCTGGTGCAACCTGGTGGGGAAATCGCCAAAGGATCGCTGCCGCCGTTGACTAGCTTTATCGGGGCGGCTTCTGGCAATTTTGCCACCCCTGAGGAAGCGGATCGGTTCATCCGTCAGGAACGGGATACATGGGATTACTAGATGTGCTCGCAGGTGGGCCAGTATATTTGGATACGAACATCTGGATATATGCCCTCGAAAACTATGCCGAATACACTCAACACCTTGGAGCCCTTTTCCAAGCACTGGATGAAGGAGCGCTGACTGCTGTCACCAGCGAGTTAACTTTGGCGGAAGTGCTGGTGAAACCCATGCAGAGAGAGGATACCGAGCAGCAGACCATCTGCGAGCGGTTTATCAGGAGCACCAATCACCTAGCTGTCGTCCCTGTGAGTCGGGCCATTCTCATTGATGCTGCCCGGGTCAGAACTAGGACACAACTTAAGCTCCCCGATGCTATCCATGTTGCAACGGCTATTGGGACGGATTGTAAGACCCTGCTGACAAATGACCAGCAGCTTAGAAGGACGCCCAATATTTCCGTTGTTTTGCTGTCGGAAGCGATCGTAGTCTGATGTTTCACAAGGATATTGGACATCTTTACTGCCTGTGACCGCGCCTGTATTAGCCTGTGAATGGCGCTAGAGGCCCCTATTCTGACAGCTGA
>JBARYO010000612.1:0-4170 GCA_049647905.1 Elainellaceae cyanobacterium
TAGGGGCGTTGATTAACCCAGAGCGATCGCTCGGGAGCCAGTTTTCTAAAGATGAAATATTTTGCTTTGATTTACCTATCGATATCATCGCCAAAGCCTGTCAGCTCAACCACCGCACGGTAGAGCAAGTTTTGAAGGGCATGACTAAAGTGGGACTGCTCAAGGCAAGTCCTAAGTCTGAGCCGATGGACTTGGTGCAAGTGTGCGACCCTGAAGGTCTAAAAGCGGTCTATGGCGCAACGAGAGACAAGGTATCTTGGTGGCCGCTGCGCTGAGGATACGTTTCGTGGCCCAGAATATGCTGCAGTTTTGTCCTTCGTGTCGAACTATCAACAAACTCCAGCCTGAGGACTACCCCCCGCTAGCATGTGGAAAAGCCGCTATCGGGGACGTGGAATGGACAGCAATGCCGCAAAGCCTAACGGGCCACCAGCGCGATCGCAATGGCTACAGCGCAATACCTCACTTGGTGAGCTGCCCCTAGAGGTCCTAGAGGCGATCGCGGCCCAAATTGAGCCCATCACCGTTCAAGAAAATAAGCGGCTGGTGTTGGAAGACACCGCTCCACCTGCGGTGTATGTCCTCTATCAGGGGCGCATGGAGCGCTACCGCACAAAGGCGCAAGATGCCGCCGCCGCCACTAGCCTGCTGCCGGGTTCGGTGCTGTATTTTCAGGAGCTACTGCTGGACCAGCCCGCTGAGCACACCACCATTACCCTCAGCGACTGCGAGCTGTGGCAAGTTCCCCGGGCGACATTTCTAACCCTCGTTGAAGACCATCCCATCATCAGCCGCACCTTTTCCCAGCAGCTGGCCAGCGAGCTGCGACAGGTCTCCTCTCAGCTGGTCCAAGAGCAGACCCGACAGGCGGAACTGCGGCCCTACCTATTGCCCAAAGTCCGGCGGGGCATCATTGGCCGCAGTCGATATGCGGTGCGGCTGCGGCAGCAAATTCGGCAGGCGTCGGGGGACCGGAAGCCGGTGCTGGTGTTTGGGGAACCCGGTCTCGGTAAAGATAATATTGCTGCCCTGATTCACTTCGGCTCTCGCGATCGCCGTCAGCCCCTAATCAAACTGGACTGCGAGACGATTCAAGTGAGCGGGGGGGAGCTGCTGGGGCGCGAGAGGGGCAGCCCCGGATTGCTGGAGTGGATTGGTGAGGGCACGTTGATGCTGAACAATGTGCAGGATTTGCCCGAACGGCTGATGCCCATGCTGACACAGCTGTTAGAGACCGGACAATACCGTCCCCTCTCTCGGGACGATACCCCTGTCCCCCTGCGCACCTGCCAGGCCCGCATCATTCTGACCTCGGAGCGGACGCTGTCCCAGCTCGACCGTAAGCATTTGGTAGAGCACACCATCAAAGTACCGCCGCTGCGGGTGCGGAAGGCCGATATTGCGGCCCAGGTGCAGTACTATCAAAGCTTGCTCTGTCGGGCAAGGGGTATTAAAAGGGCAGCTCTTGACCCAAAGGCGCTGCGCCGCCTGCAGGGCTACGACTTTCCCGGCAATATTTCCGAGCTGGAGAGCATGGTGGAGCGGGCCTTGATTCAGAGTGAAGGCGGCGTGCTCACTGAAGAGGTCTTTTGGTCCGATAGCAGCAAGACGCGGCGCTTCCGCCTCAACTTGCTCAATCTCTACCCCCGGCTGCGCTATTTTCTGCGTAGCGACTGGTGGCCCGATCGGATTAACTACAGCGTAGTGCTAGTGGGCTTTCCGGTGGTGGTTGCCATTCTATTCTTGGGGCCACAGCAGCGGGATGTCAACATCGGCCTGATGCTGTTTTGGGCCGGATGGTGGCCGGTGGTGCTGATCCTATTTCCATTTCTGGGCCGCATCTGGTGCGCCGTATGCCCCTTCATGGTGTACGGCGAGATCGCCCAAAAGCTCTCGTTGAAACTCTATCCCCGCGCCCTCAAGCCTTGGCCCCGGAAGCAGGCCGACCGCTGGGGGGGCTGGTTTCTGTTTGGGCTATTTGCCCTGATTTTGCTGTGGGAGGAGCTGTGGAATTTAGAAAATGTGGCTTATCTCTCGGGGTGTCTGCTGCTGCTGATCACTGCCGGAGCCGTGATTTTTTCCCTGCTGTTTGAGCGCCGATTTTGGTGCCGCTACCTCTGCCCCATCGGCGGCATGAACGGGCTGTTTGCCAAGCTATCGATGATTGAGCTGAGGGCTCAGCAGGGGATTTGCTCCGCCACCTGCACCACCTACCAGTGTTATAAGGGCGGCCCTGCGAAGGGAGAAGGGCAAGACACTGGCGGCTGCCCCGTCTACTCTCACCCGGCCCAGCTGCAAGACAACCGCGACTGCGTCCTCTGCATGACCTGCCTTAAAGCTTGTCCCCACCGCTCCGTGGAGCTAAACCTGCGTCCTCCCGGCATTGAGCTATGGACTACCCATAAGCCCACGTTTCACGAAGTGGCGCTGCTATTCTTGCTGCTGGGGGCAGTGCCGCTGCACCGGCTGCCGCAAATTCAGGCGCAGCTCTGGTCGCGCTGGGGGATATCCCTCAACCTCGAAAACTTCGGTATCCACGCCCTCGTCGCCACTGTCGTCCTCCTCCTACCGGGGGCGATCGCCCTAGTGGCTCACCTGCTCATCGTCTGGAGCAGTCGCCTCAGGCCCCGCCCGTTTGTGGAGCTGGCCTATGGCTATTTGCCTTTGGTGCTGGGAGGCAGCTTGGCCCACTATCTTTACCTGGGGCTTAATGAAGGAGGGCTACTGCTGCCCATCACAGCGGCGACCTTTGGCTACGAGGGGATGGGCCTACCGGTGGCGATCGCCCACCCGGCGGTGGTGAGCTTCTTGCAGGGGGTGACGCTGATTGTGTCGGTGTGGCTGAGCGTATTCTTGACCCAGAGAATAGCGCGGCAGTCGGCGGGGTGGCTGTGGCCGCAGCACGGGGCGATCGCTAGCTTGGGCATTGTGCTGTGGCGGCTGATTTTAGGCTGAGTGATAAAGGTCTATTGAGTCCACTACAGAATCCGCTTGAGGGCCGCTATCTTCGCTAGCTTGGCCTTGTCTAACCCCTTCAAGTCTTCAGTCGTGACCCAACCTTCCTTCACCAGCCGAGCCAGAACGAACAAAATTTCGTCTTCTCTATCGTCGTACTTGCCGTCAATGTCGAAACGCCGAGCGCTTAAGAAGTCGTTCAAACGCCAGACATCACCAATGCTGTCAATATTGCTGGCTTGCTCGCGAATCAGCTGAACCAAGCTGTTGACCTCTCGTATGCGCGCTTCCTCAAGTGCCGCCTTGGCAATCTGTTGTTCTTGAGCGGACCATTCAGCCTTACTTACCTGCATCATTCAAATATTTAAATAGCTTATCTATTTCTTTAATATCCCTTAATATCAGGAATTTTGCAAAACTTTACACTCTCTCATATAGCAATTGTCCTGATGCATTAGGACAATTGCGCGCCCTGCCGCCTATGAAACGTCGCGTGTTGAGCCAGAAATGTTGTCCTAAGCGGCAGGGCAGACGCAATAAAAGAGCCGAAGCCCTACGGACAGGCTTCGGCTCTTTTACAAGGCGCTAATTCGAAAGCGCCGTAGCCTAAATTTCAGACTACTTCATCAAGTTCAGTAGCTCTTTGGGCGATGCCAGGAGGTCAATGGCCACAAAGAAAATTTTGCCGTCTGGGTTGAGCAAAAACCGCCAAGCGATGTTCATGCCGACGCTAGCGCCAAACCAAGGTGTTTGGCACTTGCCGGTCACTTTGATTTGGGTAAAGCCGTCATCCGTTGGCTCTGTTACCCCGCGCTCAGGAATGAGGTTTAGATTTTGGCACTCTTCTCTAAAGAAGCGCAGGATGTTGTCTTTGCCAACAATAGGCTTGCGGAACGGCGGCTGCAGGGCACCGTCAGCCGTGAAGAGCTGAATCAAGGCATCAAAGTCGTTGGCGTTCAGGTTGTTCATATACGCCAGGATCGTCGGGTTGTCGACCCCTTCGATGGCC
Source organism: Elainellaceae cyanobacterium (assembly GCA_049647905.1). GTDB lineage: Bacteria > Cyanobacteriota > Cyanobacteriia > CAKZMO01 > CAKZMO01 > JBCCAG01. Next base: position 3,965 of record JBARYO010000612.1, read on the forward strand.
ACATTAGTGCGCTCAGACATATCTTTGGGCGGGGCGACGGGCTCTGATACTCGCTTGGCCGCGTCTATGTTGCCGCTACCGAATCCCATGTCCACGACGGCATTTCGCAGTACGGTGATTTGCTGCCCTGATTCGAGATTTCTGATGTCCTGCAGGACTGCTGATGCGTTGGCAGAGGGCTTGTAGCCGTCTGGAATTGGGGCAAC
>JBARYO010000613.1:0-4925 GCA_049647905.1 Elainellaceae cyanobacterium
CCCGCACGTTCAGTCGCGGGTGGGTTGGAAGCGTAGCCAGACGGCCAGTTCGTTTAATGTGCCAAACTGAGCATCCAACCCGCCGCAGCGCGGCGGGTTGCCCCAAGAAGAAACACCTTGTTTCTTAGAAGAATTGCTGGCAATTTATGAGGGGTTCCACCCCGATTTGGAAAAGGTGCTGCTGGCGCAGATTACCTACGACACCTTTAAGCAGGACAAGCTGTTTTTCTCAAAAGCTGAAATCACGGGGCAAATTGCAGAGTTTTTGGCTGACACTTTGAATGCGCCGCCGCATTTGGATGGGGGGCTGTGCTAGAGGCGATCGAAGTGCAGCAGGGGCTTTTGGTGGAGCGGGCGACGGACACCTACTCGTTTTCTCATTTGACGATTCAGGAATATTTAACGGCTCAACACATCATTGAACAAGACTTGCTTGACGAGGCTGTTGCTGAGCACGCCACAGATAAGCGATGGCGGGAAGTGTTTCTATTACTGTCGGGGCTTTTAGGCGAGAAGGTTCCAAAGCTTTGGCAGGGCTTGAAAAATGCTGCGATCGCCTATGTTGAGGCGAGTCATAAGTTAGAAAATCTTGTTCGCTGGGCGAATTCCATATCCGATACGGCCCACAACAGCTACGGTACTCGTGCAGCGGCACTCCACATCAGCGCCAACGCCATCACCAGCGCCAAATCCACCGCCATCGCCATCGCCAGAGCCATCACCAGCGCCAGAGCTATTGACGGAGTAAATCAGATGGTTGAATTACAGCTCTTTAACGCTCGCGGTCTTACTGAATTAGCTCAACAGCTGATTGACATCAAACAAGCTGTTCCAAATGAATCAGCAGCAATGGGCGACTGGCTGCAGTGGCGCAATTGGTTGATGGCGGCGTGGCTCAATGGATTTGACTTAACGGAAGAGGACATCACGCTATCCCGAAAGGACGCAGAAGCATTCAACAATTATCTCTATTTGACTGAGTTAATCATTCGCTGCAAAGAATCAGCTGTACGTGTTTCCAAAAAAGAATGGGAAGCCATAGAAGCGCAGTTGCTGACGCCGCCAGAAGACAAGTCCTGAATCAAAAAAACACTATTAAAATGGTATAACCCTACCCAGCACGCCCCATGACCTCCCTCGCCCCAGACCTCACCCTACAAAAGGCCGCAGCAGAACAGGGCATCTCCCTACCCCCCACTCAAGCCGACCTTCCCCACAGCGACGGAGAACCGACGGAGAGCCAGCGCCACCAGTTTCAAATGGAGCTGCTCATTAATACCCTACTCCCCTGGCTAGACGCCCGAGACAACGGCTATGTCGGCGGCAACATGTTCTTGTACTACAGCCTAGAGCAAGTGCGCCAGCGCGATTTCAAAGGGCCAGATGTCTTTGTCGCCCTCAACGTCCCCAAAGGTGAACGTCTGAGCTGGGTTTGCTGGGAAGAGGGCAAAACCCCTGACGTCATCATTGAGCTTCTGTCCGCCAGTACCGCCACAGCGGACAAAGGCAAAAAGAAAGACATCTACGCTACTCAGCTCCATGTTCCCGAATACTTCTGGTTCGACCCCTACAACCCCGACGACTGGGCTGGATTTCGCCTCCAGGGCAGCGCATATGTGCCAATAGCCCCAGAGGACAGTCGCTTCGAAGTCCAATCTCTAGAGCTGTGTTTGATGCAATGGTACGGCACCTTCAAAGGCATCGAGGCCACCTGGCTACGCTGGGCTACATCAGACGGTGCGCTGTTGCTGACCGCAGAGGAGCGAGAGCGGCAGCAGGCAGAACAAGAGCGACAGCGGGCGGAGCAAGCGGAATCTCAAATTCAGCAGATTGTGCGCAACCTATTCAAGAGCGGCATGGCCACGGAGCAGGTGGCAACGGTAACAGGGCTGACGCTAGATCGGGTTAATCAATACCTAGAATAAGGCGATCGCGTCAGCGCACCTGTCGCTCATCCATCGCGATCGCCCCACCGAATCACCCAAGACAGCCCCAACCGTCACGCGGCGGTCCGTTCCTTCTGCTCCACCGTCTGATTCGCCGTCGGCAATCGCAAATTAAACGCCTGCGACCCCGTAATCAGCCGCGCGCCGCTCTTGCGGGTGAAATATCCCCAAGCCCACTGAATCATCACCACCAGCTTGTTATCGAACTCAATCAGATAATAGATGTGGGCAAAAATCCAAATTAGCCAAGCCAGGAAGCCCGAGAACTTCACAAAGCCCAGATCGACCACCGCCGCGTTTTTGCCGATGACCGCTAGGCTACCCTTATCCACATAGCGAAACTCGGGAACCGCCTTGTCTGCAAGGCGATTTCTCACCAGTTTCGCCACATATTTGCCCTCCTGCATTGCCACAGGCGCAACCCCCGGCAAGGGGCGATCGCCCTGGTGCGACACATGGGCTAGGTCGCCGACAACAAAGATATTGTCATAATTTTCCACATGGAGATGTGGCCCCACCATCACGCGGCCCGCACGGTCCAATTCCGCGCCCGTGCGGGAGGCCAACACCTTGCCCAGCTTGGAGGCTCTAACCCCAGCGGCCCACAGCACGGTGCGAGCGCCAATGGTCTCAATGCTGCCGTCTTTTTGCTTCAGCGTCACCACATCGGACTGCACGTCGCTGACGAGGGAGCTAGTGACCACCGTAACCCCCAGACCTTCCAGGGATTTAGCCGCTTTTTGAGACAGCTCCGGGGCATAGGGGGGCAGGACCCGGTCCATACCTTCCACGAGGATGATGCGAGACTTGCGGGTGTCAATGCGGCGGAAGTCCTGAGGCAAGATGTTGTAGGCCAGCTCGGCGATCGCCCCTGCCAGCTCCACCCCAGTGGGTCCACCGCCCGCCACCACAAAGGTCAGCCATTCCGCCTGCTTTTCCGGGTCAGACTCTTTTTCTGCCGCCTCAAAGGCCATGAAAATGCGGCGGCGAATCTCTAGGGCATCCTCGACGGTTTTCAGGCCAGGGGCATGCTCTTGCCAGTGGTCGTTGCCGAAGTAAAAGTGGCTTACCCCAGTGGCCATGATCAGGGTGTCGTAGGGGACAGTCTCATGCTTGCAGAGCACCTGCTGGTTCTCGGGATCAACATCCACCACTTCATCCAGCAGCACCTTGGTGTTGCGGTTCTTGCTGAGAATGGCGCGCAGGGGAGATGAGATATCGGCTGGAGACACGGTCCCGGTTGCCACTTGGTACAGGAGCGGCTGGAAGAGGTGAAAGTTGCGGCGATCGATTAGCGTGACATCGACGTTGGTCTTGCCAAGGGCCTTGGCGGTATAGAGGCCACCAAACCCACCCCCCACGATCACAACGCGATGCGCCTGCTGCTCCGAATTTTCAATATGCATACTACCGCCCCTTAGGCCTGAGGTACTTACCATTCTTTACTGTATGTAATTCTGCAAATCACCTATGACGCTGATGCCACAGTATATTTGCCTAATATTACAAAAAATAAACTCCACTGTCTTTAGATTGTTTTAGGCTTTACATAAGCTTGGCAAACCGTAATTGACGGTTTATACCCGTTCCGTCAGCTCTGACGCATTGTGATTGAACTGCAGCATATCTTCCACCGATTTGCGTCATCCCAACCCGTTCTAATTGATGTCACGCTGCAGCTCCAAGAACGGCGGATTGGCATCATTGGCAGCAACGGCTCTGGTAAAAGCACCCTGGCACGTCTTTTGAATGGGCTTATCGTTCCCCATCGGGGGCAGGTGCTGGTGGATGGCCTCAATACGCGCCATCATGGCCGCGCCATCCGCCGCAAGGTGGGCTTTGTATTCCAGAATCCAGACAGCCAGATCATTCTACCTACGGTTGAGGAAGACGTTGAATTTGGGCTCAAGATTCTCAAGCTGCCTGCCCCCGTTCGCCAGCAGCGCGTTACAGATATCCTCAAGACGTATGGGTTAGAATCCCTGCGTCACCAGCCAGCCCACTGCCTCAGCGGCGGACAAAAGCAGCTACTGGCGATCGCCGCTGTGCTGGTCATGCAGCCCCGGTACGTGGTTTTTGATGAGCCAACGACGCTGCTGGATTTGCGCAACCGCAACCGAATTCGGCAGGTGCTACACGGCCTAGAGCAGCCCATCATCGTCGTCTCCCATGACCTCGATTTGCTCTTGGACTTTGACCGCGTCATTGTGCTGCACGGGGGGCAGATTGTACAGGATAATATTCCTGCGGTGGCGATCGCCCATTATCGCGGCTTGATGTCAGATCCGTGACCCCATTTTGGTTCTTTTGGACATGATTGTTGTGTGGGCATAACAGTGCTGGACATGGCACTGCCATGTCCTTACCAGTCGTTGCTTTGATGACGCCCTGTGCTTGGACTCTATATTCCCCGCCCTTCTCCCATTCATCGACTCCCGGCGGCTACCAAACTCCTGCTGCTGGCCGGTGCTGGACTAGGGCTGTTTTGGCTACAGTCTCTATGGGGTATGCTGCTGGCCCTATTGCTCGCCGTTGGGGGAGCTGCAGTGGCGCGGCTTCCAGCAGGTCAAGTCCTGCGTCAGCTACAGCCGCTACTGCCAATGCTGTTGGGTATCCTGCTGCTGCACGGCTGGGTGACAACCTGGGAGATCGGGGCCACTGTGGTGCTGCGCATTGTGGTGCTGGTGCTGCTGGCGGCGTTGGTGAGTTTGACCACGCCAGTGACGGCCATGATGGATGTCGTGGAGCGATCGCTACAGCCCTTTGAGCGGCGTCTCAAGCGGGTGGGGCTCTCTGCGGCCACTGTCACGCTGGTGCTGGTGCTAGCGATCCGCTTTATTCCAGTGCTGCTGGAGCAGCTCCAAGAGATTCAGGATGCGCAGCGGGCTAGAGGGGTATCTCGACCGGCTCTAACGCTGTGGGTGCCGCTCTTGGTGAAGACGCTGCGCTTGGCAGATCAGGTGACGGAAGCCCTAGATG
>JBARYO010000614.1:0-2959 GCA_049647905.1 Elainellaceae cyanobacterium
GGAGGAGTTAAGGCTATAGGGAGCAACCTGCTCTGCCTTGAGTACTGGGGGGCGCGATCGCGGATGGACCTGCCCCAAAAGTTCGCCAATGTTGACTAGAAACATCGGTGGTAGCTCCTGGCGGTTAATCAATGCCCCAATACAGCGCAGCTGTCCTGACTGCAAATAGGTCGTCGGTACGGGCAAAAATGCTGATGTGGGTACCCGGATCAATGCGGGCTGCGTTTCAATCAGTAGGCCGACAAGTTCGTAGGTTGGCGACTGGATGACAAGCATGTGGCTGGGTGGCTGAGCTTGAACTGAAGTAGTACTTTCTCCAGGCAAGCAGGCTACATCACTGGAGAAGAGTTGATGCCCTAGCTGAAGCACTGAAATCTGCCGATCAAGGTAGGTGACAAGTCCAGGGCCATCAGACTGCAATCCGTAGTGCACGCGGTCAACCGTAACAACTTTGTTGACCAGATTGATCGGAACAGCAAACGCCTCTCCTCGGATCGAGAATGAGATCAGCTGCTGGCTAGCTTCAGCTTTCAGTCGGCGTGAGCGTCGAGAGGATTGAGCCATAGGTCAGTTTCGGATGTTACAGAGCAGCGATTGGATTGCAGAAGATTGAACGCGTTAGATTGCGACAGCTAGCTCGACCATCTGCCTAAGGCTTTGAAGTAGAACCTGTTCGTTATAGGGTTTGGAGAAATAGGCCGCTGCACCGAGGCTCATGGCGAGTTTGCGGTGCTTGTCGCCGCTACGAGAGGTCAGCATCGCAATGGGAATCTGTGCTAACGAGGGGTTTGACTTGACCCGCGCCAGTACGCCGTATCCGTCGAGTCGGGGCATTTCGATGTCGCAGAGCACAGCTTGTACCGCCAGCCCCCCTGTTAGCTTGTCCACCGCATCTTGCCCATCTTTGGCCTGCTCCACGCGGTACCCGGCCTTTTCTAGCGTCAAAGCGAGGAAGCGCCGAACATTGATAGAGTCATCCACAATCAACACGGCGGGTTTGTGGGATGTGGACGGGGTGGGGAGTAATGGACCGCTCTGGTGGCTAGGGGCAGTCGGACTCTCGTAGCCAGGTAGAAGATTTACCGCTGTGGGCTGTTCTGTAGGGCTACTCTGCTCTACCTGAGCGCTGGCGTTGCGATCGCGTTCATCGCTGATGATCCAGCGGAGCAGTTCAGAGACGTTGACCATCGGTACGACACGGCCATCTCCCAAAATTGTGCAGCTGGAGAATCCTGGTGGCATTGGTAGACTCCCTTCAACGTAGCGAATTGCAACTTCTTGTTCTCCCCAACAGCGACCGACCTGGAGCCCAACAACTTGATCATTGTGGGTCACCATCAACACGGTTGACTCTTTGATGCTGGGTGCTGCTTCAGGGCTCTCCAGCGATCGCGGACAGTTGAACCGGAGCCACTGATGAAGTCGGACAAACTGCACCACTTGCTCCTCCCATTCCAGAACTTCTCCTCCGACTCCCTTTAGAATTTGCTCCGGCGAAACTGCAGTCATTTCCTCAATCACATCGGTGGGAAACGCCAGCAGCATGTCGGTGCTTTCCACCAGCAGCACTCGCGTGATGGACAGGGTAAACGGCAGCGACAGCGTAAAGGTGGTGCCCTGGTTGAGCTGGGTATCCACGCTAATTTCGCCTTGGAGCTGCTTAATGCCGTCACGTACGACATCCATGCCAACGCCGCGCCCAGATAGGTCTGTGACTTGACTAGATGTACTAAAACCGGGCTCAAAGATCAGGGAAATCAGCTCGTCCTCGCTAGCGGCGGCAAGCAGCATGTCGTCAAGGCCCATCTGACGGGCGCGGGCGCGAATCTTTTCTAAGTCAATGCCTTTACCATCGTCATGAATCGAGACTATCGTTCGGCTGTTGCGGTGACTTGCCCGGATCTCGATCGTTCCTTGGGCAGGCTTTTCGCTGGCTTGACGGGTTCCTGGATCCTCAATGCCATGGTCGAATGCATTGCGCAGCAAGTGCAGCAACGGCTCGTTAAGGGCTTCTAGAATATTGCGGTCAATCAGAAGATTGCCCCCGTAGACCTTAAGCTCAGCCGATTTGCCATGCTCTAAAGACATCTGACGTAGAGCACGGGGAAAGCGCTCTAGAATGTCGGAAAGGGGGCGCATCTGCAGCTGAGTCATTTTGGTCTGCAGCTGCTTCGCCGTTTTGTTTAACCCTCGGAAGGTATGGTCCGTGTCGTCCATGCTGAGTTCGAGGTCGGTTGCGACCTCTTGAATTTGGACGATGGTTTCCATCACCTCCTGGGACATGAGGTGCATGTCGCCATACTGATCAAGCTCTAACGCATCAAAGCTTTCAGTCAACGCATGGGAAGCAGACAACTGGCGAGACGAGCCGGCGATCGCTGACGACCGTGGTGGTTGTGGCGACATCCCAAGGGAGCCCTGCTCTAGCTCCGCCCTGGTGGTAACACGATCGTAGGCCGAGCGAAGATTGACGTTGGTTTGGTCTAAGGTTTTTATTCGCTGTCTGAGCGTACCTAGCAAGACTCTTAGTCGCTTGAGGTATAGCTCTAGTCCATTCCGCTCGATAGTCAGCTCGCTGAACAGGTTGTTGATTTGTTTGAGCTGCCGCACTGGAATACGGACCGTTGCGTCGTCTGCATCTGAGCTGCCCTTGGCCTGAAACGACGCTGAATTTGGCTTGTCTGATGATCGACGGGGCTGCGTCGGTGTGGGGCGAAGGTCTTTTGCAGCCGGGCGGTCTTCTTCAGATAAGCTGCGCCGTTGTCCATCGCTATAATCCACTAGACCGCTGTCGTCGACGGCTATGGATGGATCGAAGGTGCTGCCAAACCCGTCAAACGCCGCCTCTTGGTCACTGGTGGCTTCGGCCAGCGGCTCGGCTGGCACATCGTAACTCACCTCTGCTGAGGCCACTGCATCTATATCGGCGGCGGCACGTTCGATATCTTCACGCTCAATG
>JBARYO010000615.1:0-7018 GCA_049647905.1 Elainellaceae cyanobacterium
CCCCTGTGCAAACGCCGTGGGGGGGGGGTATGGTGAGTATCTGTTTGGCACAAGCCTTGGCCCCTCTCCCGGCCCCTCTCCCAGTGCGGGAGAGGGGTGTCTGGTTGCCTTCGCCCCTTCTAGGAGAAGGGCTAGGGATGAGGGCTTCTAAGACGCTAAACAAGTACCATGGTGACACTGTGCCCCCTATTTGTAGGCTGTTGGCCCTGCTATGTTGGGTGTGGTTCTGCCCATTTGGCGGGCTTGCTGTTGCGCAGACCTAACGATAGCGCAACTGGCAAATCCAAAATGCCATAAGTACTGATATACTGCTTTTGATGTCTCAGCTAGCCTGGTGAATTGTTTAGTCCAGCCGTAAACAGTGCGAACGCCGTCCCAAGTCTTGCCCCTCGCCCTTTTGTTAAATGGGTGGGGGGCAAAACGCAGCTGCTTCCCGAGCTGGCCAAGCGTATTCCCCAAGACATTGACTGTTACTATGAACCCTTTCTGGGCGGCGGGGCGCTGTTTTTTAATCTCCAGCCCGAAACCGCCATTCTGACGGACATCAACCCCGATCTGATTTCGCTGTACAAGGTCATTCGCGATGATGTGGAATCCCTAATTCGCGATATGGGACAGCATATCTATGAGCGAGACTACTACTACGCTATCCGAAGCCTCGACCGCACGCCTGAATATAAAACCTGGACCGATGTGCAGCGGGCCAGTCGGCTGATCTACCTCAATAAAACCTGCTATAACGGCCTTTATCGCGTCAACTCAAAGGGGCAGTTCAATGTCCCCTTTGGCCGCTACACCAATCCAACAATCCTCAATGCTGATAATCTCCGGGCCTGTAGCCGGGCGCTGCAGGACACCGCGATCGCCATCGCTGACTTCCGCCGGGTCACCGAAACCGTCCAGTCGGGGGACTTCGTCTATTTCGACCCACCCTATGCGCCCCTGAGCGCCACCGCCAACTTCACCGGCTACACCAAGGATGGATTTGACGGCGATATGCAATATGCCCTGCGGGATCTCTGCCGCGATTTAGACCGCAAAGGCGTTCGCTTTATGGTGTCCAACTCGTCAGCGCCGCTGGTGCTCGACCTCTACGCCGAATTCACCATCGACTCGGTTTATGCCACGCGGCTGATCAACAGCAAAGCGGGACGGCGAGGCAAGATTCCTGAAGTTCTTGTGACCAACTATGCGCCATAGACCGAAGCGTACCCCACAACTATGGCAATGACCCAAGGCGGCGCGGCAAACCGACAGGGAAAAGTCCTTGAGAACACGGTGGTCCCCACGTTCCAAGGGCGCGGCTTCGAGGTGGTTCGCTATAGCGCCTGGTGCAAAAAGCCCCAGCACTACGGCACCGAGCTGCTGCTGAAAAACGTCCCTTACACCACCATCTACGGCCAAAAAGGCTACACCGAATTTCTCGTCAAGTCTGAGCGGTTTGGCTTCAACACCCGCATCGAATGCAAGTGGCAGCAGTCCACCGGCTCTGTCGACGAAAAGCTGCCCTACCTCTACCTCAACTGCATCGAGGCCATGCCGGAGCAGGACATCATTATTATCGCGGGGGGCGGCGGCATGAAGCCGGGGGCCATTCCGTGGCTGAGGGCAGCCGTCAAGCAAGGAAAATATCTAGCGCCAGACTCGCCTCAAAAGCGGATTCAGATCTTTTCCCTAGAAGAGTTTCTGGCCTGGGCCAACCGCACCCTGCGGTAGCGCTGTAGCCTATGATAAGCCAATCACTTTCTTTAGAAAGCTGAGCTTACTAACCATGCCCAGTGGCTTAGCATAGGGCGCGTACCGCCAGGGCAAGTCGAACCAAAAAGGCTTCTCCAAAACGCTTTTTCGGTGAGAGAACGTCTCAAAGCTGGTTTTGCCGTGGTAGGCTCCAATGCCGCTATTGCCGACGCCGCCAAACGGCATGCCCCAAATGGCAATTTGCAGGAACACATCGTTTAGACAGACGCCTCCCGAGGATGTGCCGGTGAGGACTGTCTTTTGGAGCGTTTCATCGGCTGTAAACAGATAGAGGGCTAGCGGCTTCGGCCTCGCGTTGATTTGAGCGATCGCCTCTTCGATAGTGTCATAGGTGAGCACCGGCAGCAGCGGCCCAAAAATTTCCTCCTGCATCACCGGGGCATCCCAGCTGACGTTATCCAAAATCGTGGGAGCAATGTAGCGATCGCTCCGGTCAGTCTGCCCCCCCACGGCAATGGTTTCCCCCTCCAGCAGCGGGGCTAGGCGATCAAACTGGCGCTGGTTGATCAGCCGGGCCAGGTCGGGGCTCTGGGCGGGGTTGTCGCCGAAGAACTCATGTAGGGCCTGGGCCATGTGGTCTAGCAGCGCTGGTTTCACGGCCTCCTGCACCAGCAGGTAGTCTGGCGCGACGCAGGTCTGCCCTAGGTTGACAAACTTGCCCCAGACGATGCGCTTCGCCGTCACGGCAAGGTCCACGCCCTTATCCACGATGCAGGGGCTTTTTCCCCCCAGCTCTAGGGTGACGGGGGTGAGGTGCTTGGCGGCGGCTTCCATGACGATTTGGCCGACGCGGGTGCCCCCGGTGACGAAAATATGGTCAAACTTCTGCTCTAGAAGGGCTTGGGAAGTCTCGACGTCCCCTTCCATGACGGTGATGTACTCGGGGGCAAAGGTGTCTCTCACCAGCGCCGCCACCACGCTGGAGGTGGCAGGGGCATGCTCCGAGGGCTTAAGGATGGCGCAATTTCCGGCGGCGATCGCCCCCATCAGTGGCGATATTAGCAGCTGAAAGGGATAGTTCCACGGCCCAATAATGAGCACCACGCCCAGGGGCTCGGACTGCACCCAGGCGCGTCCTGGCATCTGAGTGAACGGTAGCCCCACCCGCTGGGGCTTGACCCAAGCGTTGAGCCGCTTGCGGATATAGGCGAGCTCTGCCATCACCCCTAGCTCAAAGTAGCCTTCGTATTCAGGGCGACCCAGATCGGTTTGGACGGCATCTACAATGTCGCCTTGCCATTTCAAGACGGCGGTTTTGAGGCGGTCGAGCTGGTGTAGGCGGAAGGCGATGGGCTTCGTCGCGCCGGTGGCGAAGAAGTCCCGCTGGGCGCTGAGGCGTTTTGCTGGGGAGGGGGTAAACGTTGCGGTCATGGCTGGGGTGGCGTGGTATGTCCCCTAAGTTTACCGAAGGTTTCAGCCCGCTAGAGCGGTAGTGCGTAGTGATAAAATTCAGCATCTTGCTGATAGCCGCGCGATTGGTATAGCGCCTGCGCGGCGCTGTTCGACGTTTGGGTGGAGAGGGCGACGCGGACGGCCCCGGTTTGACGGGCGTAGGTTTCGGCGGCATCCATTAGGGCGCTGGCAACGCCTTGGCTGCGGTGCTGAGCTTCGACGTACAGATCGTTCAGAATCCAGATGGGCTGCATGGCGACGGAGGAAAAGCTGGGGTAGAGCTGGGTGAAGCCGAGGGCCGTTTCGCCGTTGAGGGCGAGGAAGATGACAGAGTCGCCGGTTTTGAGGCGATCGCTCAAAAAAGCTTTGGCCCCCTGGAGATTTGGGGGCTGCTGGTAGAACACCCGGTACTGGTCAAACAGTACGGCTAGGGTGTCGAGGTGAGTGAGATTGGCTTGAGTAATTGTCATATCGTAAGACCACGAAAAGCCTAACGGAGCGCCATACCGGTTTCAACGGCTCTGAAGCGGCGCATCAAGGCAGGGCGATTGCTATAGTCTGACTTGAGCCGCTTCAGCCGCTGCGCAAACTCGGGCGATCGCCCCTGATGCTGGGCCAAGTCCCGGAGGTCTTTTAACAGCGCTGCCGCCTCGTCATAATATTTGCTCTGCTTGTAGCCGATCAAATCGACAACTCGCTCCCAGGTCTGTGTCTCTTTTGCGGCCAAAGCGTTCAATTCGGCAATGCGATTTTTCTGGGCCGCCTCTTGCTCTTGGTGCTGACGGACCTCTGTTGTGTCGTTGGCAATGGCCCTCAGGTCATCCAAGTGACGCTGCCCTGGAATCCCTTGGGGAGCTACCTCACCAACACCGGCAAGTTCTTTGAGCCGGTTGATTAGCTGTAGGTCAACATGGGGCTCTCGGCGCACGAGCTTCAGCAAGAAGGCTTGCCGCTCAGGTTCCGATAGCTGCGGCAGCATGTTCTCAAGCGGTGGGTCAGATTTAGGCTTTTGAGACGGGCTAGCCTGGGCTGCAGCAGTCACCAAGTCACTGTCGAGTTCCACCAGCTCCATAAACGCGTCCAGCCCCTCTGAAGGCTGGCCCAAGTTGGCCGGAATGGGCGGCTCAAGCGGGTTTGTCTCCAGCCCGTAGCCTACGGCATCGGGAGCGGCCCGCAGCCAAGCGAGATAGAGCAGCCGCATATCTCCCCGCAGCAGCTCATCCCGCAGCGGCAGCAGTCGGGACATCCAGCTTTCACCATTGATTCCCCACCCGATGCCTTCCTCCTCTGAAATGGTGATGTCTAAAATAATGTAGTCACGGGTTTGGGTGACGGTGATGGCCCGATCAATCTTGTAGGGACGAAACCAGTTGATGTTGGCGATCGCCTTGGGGAAGCGAAACATCAGCTGCCAGGTGCCCCAGTTGGCGATGTAGAACATCATGTCGAAGTACTGGGTCAGCACGTCTTCAGGATCGCCCCGAAAATCACCGTAGTTGTAGACAAAGATGGCTTGGGTGGAGGAAAGCTGGACCCGGCTGGATAGCTTCGCGACCTGGGCTTGCTCTTTGGCTGTGAGCGGTCGGTCAACGGCTCGGAATTCGTAGTACTGGTATTCACTCATTGGGCTCCCCTGTTTGGAGTGGTCTAACGAGTCGGACGATGTTTGATAGATGAGATTATTGTAGGTAAATAACGACCAAGAGCTGTGCTTCCGCTCTCAATTCATCGCAGTCTTCTACATAATATGGTCCAAGCTCTCTCTCAGCCCGTCACCCTTAAATAATTTATTGCGTGGTACCTAGAGCAACGTGAGTATCGCTATGAGTTACGCCGTGGTGTCATTATTCAGATGCCAAAACCGAAGGGAAAACATTCTGAAATCGCTGGTTCCCTGAGTGGCTTGCTCTTCCTCCACATCCGCCAGCGTCAGCTTCCCTATGTAATCCCTAGGGAATGTATTGTCCGTGCTGAAGGGGAGACCGGTTATGAACCTGACGGCATTGTGCTGAGCAGTGCGGCTCTAGAATCCGAGCCGCTGTGGGAGTCGAGTTCTGTGGTGACTCACGGATCGTCGGTGCAGCTTGTGATTGAGGTGGTGAGCAGCAACTGGCGAGACGATCACTATTTCAAGCTGGCGGACTATGAGGCGCTTGGCATTCCGGAGTATTGGATTGTTGATTACGCAGCCCTTGAGGGCCGCAAGTTTATTGGCAATCCTAAGCAGCCGACGCTGAGCGTTTATACCTTGGCGGATGGGGAGTATCAGGTGGAGCAGTTTCGGGGTTCGGATATAGTGCGATCCTTCCAATTCTCGAATTTATCGTTCACGGCGGAACAGGTGTTCGCGGCTAGATAGCATCGATTGTTCGTATATTTTCTACGACATAATCTTCATAGAGATTGAAGGTTTCCGGATAGAGTTCAAGCAGGTGACACAAGCCGGAATACTTATTAGGCCAAGACGGCATATAATATTCGCGCGTTTCATTTTTTATATTAACTGTATCAAGAGAGTCTCTTTCAGGCTTTAATTGAAAGAAGGAAAAAATAATAAGCGCAGACTGTGGAGAAATCGGTAGCCGAGACTGCGAATTGCAATCATCATCAACTACGAGATTTTCAAGATTACGAGGGTTGGGATCGAAATAGAAAATATCGTACAAGTCTTCATCATGAAAAAGTAGATAGAACTTGTGCTTCCAGAAATCTCCTTCAGCTTCGCAAATCGCCTTGTACACTTCAGTCTTGATATTTATTCTTAGTTCTTCATATCTGAGTATTAGGCGAGAAGTGGAAAGCCAAATATAACGATCTGCTAAAACCGGTTCAACTTTTTCTCCATTTTTAGTCAAGGTACCATAGGCTCTTTCAAGGATAATTTTGGCTTGATCTGCTATTATTTTGTCATTGGAAAAGTCCTGACTCCATCTATAGTTTCGATAGCCAATAATTACCAAAAACAACGTACCCACCGGAGCTATACCTGTCAGCCCTTCAATACCCAAAAGAAAAAGCTTAGCGAAGACAAACGGAAGAGTCAATATTAAAATGCTAGGCAGCAGGACTCTGAACTGATCAATCTCATCAAATTTTGATTTAATATTTTTCCAGGATCCGGTCGAATCAAGCAGCAAAAGCAAACCTGTCACAAGACCACAGATAGCCCCATAAATGCCTGAATTTTGTATTGTCATAATTCTCAATAGCTTGAATCAAAATCAATAGATCGCGCCAAAAATAATTGCATCGTCTGATAGCTAGCAAGCGCTTTTACTGCGGAGAATTTCCACCAGGATTCGAAGCAATATCTCTGTTTCCTCCGGCACCCGATATAGCTTAAAATCCGCCATCAGCCGCTGCTCCTGCCGGTAAAACAGGCAAAACCGCCAGTCCTGCCCTGTTGTCACCGCCCCATATAGCACCGGCACCTCCGACTCTGTCCAGGCATCCAGCGCAATCAGCTCCGTCGCAAGCTGCGTCAGCCCATTATCCAAATTTTCCCGCTTCGCCTCAATGACCAGCAAGTTCTCATCCTGAAAATAGTAGTCAAAAGTCCCCCGCAGCCAGGAACTTACTACTATCGGATACTCCACCCGCACCCTCTGCCGCGTCACCCGGCATACTTCCCGCACAATTGGCGCGATCAAAAATTCCCGCCGCGCCTGCTCACTGGTAATACCGACATATCGAATCCCGTCTTGAATCTGGGCCTGCACCTGCTCTAGCCCGTCTAAAGGCAGGTCATAGCTCGGCAAATCTAGCTCAGTCCGCTCAATTGAGCAGCCCAAATCTGCCAGGATATCTTCGATATCAAACGGCAGCTCAAAATATTTGCTGAAGGTGTAAGACTCATCTGACTTTAGGA
>JBARYO010000616.1:0-4727 GCA_049647905.1 Elainellaceae cyanobacterium
CTCCCGCAGCGGCACGACAACGCGGGGCGGCAACCCAGCCGACCTCATCATTCCCCAACAGTCGGAACGTGGCATCGAGCAGGTGCCCTACGGCCATGAGGTTGCCGTTACGGTCGAAAATCACGAAACCTATCCCCTGCATTTCGGCCTAGTCGTTATCGACGGCCAAGGCGAGGTGATTGTTCTATTCCCGCCGCCTGTCGATCAACCCGATATTGACGTCATTTCTGGCGGAGGCTCGAATACCCAAGCGTTAAAGGCAGCCCCGCCCTACGGCATTGCAGAACTGCTGGTGCTCGCTAGCCCGCAATCTCTCAGAGGACCGTTGAACACGTTGCGGCGGCAGCGATCGCTGCGGGGGACGAGCGTTGAGGCGGCGGCGGTGATGGAAGACATCTTTAGCGCTATGAGCACCCGGCGCAGCGGCAACGCTGGCGAAAGAATTGAGGGGCCACGCCTGCTTGATGTCAAAGAGGTCGCAGTCCTGTCGCTGCTGTTCGAAATTTTGCCAGATGACGAGTAGATGCCGCCGATGACTTTAGTAGAGCGACTAAGCGCTGACCTACAGAATTATTGCCGCCGGGTTTCCACGCTTAAGGATGAGGATAAGGCGGAAAATATCCTGCCGCTGCTGCGGAAGCGCGATCGCATCCAGGTGCTGATAAATCAGCTCATCCAAAAACCAGATGCCCCGGACCTGCCGCCAGAGCTTTGGTCACAGCTTGCTAAAGCCGACAATCAGCTAAAGAAGCAGATTACTCAGCTCGATAAGACAGAGCACCTTTCTGAATGGCGGCGGAGCCTTCAGCCTCCAGCAGAGCACTGGTGGTGGTTCCTCGAACCTGAGCAGCGTAAGCCGCTCCTAGGCTGGCTGTTCGGGGGCCTCACATTGGCCCTAATTGCCGTCTCTCTAGCCTTCGCCAAGGACATTGCCACCCGCTTTTTTACCGGCGCACCCGGTATCTGGAGCTCCATCGGCGCGGTGGTCCCGGTGTTTCTAGCCCTATTTGCGGCGGGGGGTGCCTTGACCAAGTTAGGGCAGCAGATTGTGGATGCTTTGCTAGAGCAGCGTGGATGGGGACCGCGCTGCTGGCCGCTGGCTAAGTTTCTATTTGCTCTGGCGCTGTTTACAGGATTGTTTCTAGGCCACTGGCAAGGTCTCCCTTTAGCAGCCCAGCAATACTATGCCACAGGCTATCGTCAATACTACGATGACAAGCAGCCCTCAAAGGCTCAAGTCAACTTTCAGCGATCGCTGCAGCTCCAGCCAGATTTTCCCAAGGCAAACCATCACTTAGCGCTAACCTACGAAGACCTGCGGCAGTTTGACCAAGCTAAGACAGAGTATACGAAAGCGGCCCAGGCGGGCTACCTCCCGTCAACGAACAACCTCTCGCGGCTGCTGATTGCCCAAGACGAAGACTACGACTCTGCTGCAGTCTTGCTGAAAACGGCGCTGCAGGATGAGCGGCGCGATAAAGACGACACTGAACTAGAGTACGGTCTGCGGAAAAACATTGGCTGGGCTTGGCTCAAGCAAGCTCGACTCACCAGCGCTGAGGGAGAACTACTGCGGGCGATCGCCTTGGCAGAAAGCCTGCCCAATCCTCGACCTGAGGCCCACTGCCTGCTCGCTGAGCTGAAGCAGCAACAGGAGAAGAATGATGAGGCGCGTAGCCAGTGGGAAACCTGCCTCCGCCTGGCCAATCGCCCCGAGCATGACACCTTAGCCGGAATGGCGACCAAAGCGCTACTTGAGCTAGATCAGGAGACCCCATAATGATGCCTAAACACCGCAGCGATCGCGCGATGCAATCGGGGAGAGGGTTCGGGCCTTACGCCTGGAAGCAGCCGCTGCTAATGACGCTATCTACGGTCACTTGGTTGGTTTTGGCACCGAGTACTTCAGCGCAGCTCGCCCGGCTGCAATCGGTTACCTCTGCTGTTCCTGGTGAGAGTGGTCAGGTGGAGCTTAAGCGAGCAGTTTGGTCTACTTTTTATTCAACAGCTCCCCGCACGGCTCTGTATGGGGACGACTTACTGCGAGTTTCTCCCGGCACCATCGTTGAACTCCTCTGCCCGGACCTAACTGTCACTGATAACGTACGGGCGGGAGAATCAAGCGTCAATGAAGCCTGCCCAGGCACACCCAATGGCATACGCGACCCGTCTAGCGTCAGCGAAACCTGGAGCGCTCTGGACGACAGCATTCCCTTTGTGATTTCTCCTTGGGATGGGCGAGTGCTGACGCCGACACCTGCGCTGCGGTGGAATCCGGTTGAAGGTGCCCATGAGTATGACATTACCTTGCAGAAGCAGGAGCTTGGTGACACCTGGTCTGATGTGTGGACCGTTACCCGCGAAGGCTCCACAAGCTTATATCCTGAAGATCAATCCGGGCTAGAATCAGGCGAGAAATACAGGGTCATTGTTACGGCTGACACGGGTGCAAGTTCCCTCGATGGGGGAACCCCACCAACAAGCTTTAGATTAATTCCAGGCGAGGAGCGTGAACCCGCAGCAGCGGCGATCGCCAGAATCAATGATGCCGATACCTCAAACCTCATCAAGACGCTGATTTTAGTCGAAGATGTCTACCCAAACTTCCAGCTATTCTCTCAAGGGATAAACGACCTGCTCGCTGCCATTGCATCGGGCGATAGTTCCCCGCAGATTCATCGGCTCCTCGGCGATTACTACCTCCGCATCGGCCTAGCCCGCCCGGCAAAGACGGCTTACCTCACTGCGCTATCGGGGGCGATCGCTTCCGGGCAGCTAGAAGAGCAGGTGCTGGCGGAGTGGGGGCTGGGGATGTTGTATGGCCGCATCGATAGGGAGGAGCAGGCGAAGCGGCATCTGGAGTGCGCCCGACTGGGAGCGACAGCGCTAGGGGATAGTGGGATGCTCAGTAGTATTGAGGAGGCGATCGCGTCTCTAGAGTAGGTAAGGATAGCCTAAATTATCTGGGATTTTATAGCTTCGTACCCAAAGTACAGGGACAAAACTAAGCTGAGTAGAGTTGGACGCTAAAGCTATAGGGGATTTGACAAGGTAGTAGGCGAGGAGGTGAGCTAGGAGTTACCACACAACCTAGAACCGACCCCCTCATGAACGAGATTACCCGAATTCAAGCAGCGCTGCGTTCCCACTTGCCCTGGCATGGAGCAAGACTGAGCTTCATAGCGTTGTTCCTGGTAGCCCTATTTCGAGTGCAGACCGTAAATCTAGATAAGCTATCCAAAGTCTTTGCTAATCGAGCTTTGAGCGATTCAAACTACAAGCGCCTGCAGCGCTACTTTCGTCGCTTTGAGGTTGACTATGATGACATTGCTCGGGCGGTGGTCGGGCTGAGCCAAATTCCTGAGCCATGGACGCTCAGCCTCGATAGAACCAACTGGTCATTCGGCGCAGTCAAGTTCAATATCTTGATGCTGGGCACCGTTCACGAGGGCGTTGCCTTCCCAGTGCTGTGGATGATGTTAGATAAGAAGGGGAACAGCAACAGCGGTGAGCGTATCGAGTTGCTTGAGCGCTTCGAGCGCTTGTTTCCAGATGCTCGGGTCCATTGCCTGACAGGTGACCGGGAGTTCGTGGGTCGCGAGTGGTGCAGCTTCTTGCTGCTGCCTCGGGCGATGCCGTTTCGCCTCAGACTTCGCCACAGCGACCGTATCAGTTCTCGCTCGGGCAAAAGCTCTCAATGGAGCCTTCGCTAGCAAAGTCCGCCGGAGAACCCAAAGATATATCAATGTCAGCTTGCTCTTCATCGCTGACAAAAGGCACCAGCAGCTGACTTAGGTCCAACCGCTCTTCCCGTAGAACTTCCCGCAGGCTTTCTTTAATAAGCGCCTTCAGAATTTGAGGCGTCAGGTCATTGGTCAACTCCACAGAAGAAACCTCCTCGGAAATGGGGTTGTTCCTATCCTAGATTAAGAAATCGTAGGTAGCCACTCTTGAGGTGGATACCCGCGAGAGTGCTAGCGCCTACATCGACCCTGCGATCGCATTGCATTCACCCATGGGCATGCTGCGCAAACGCTTTAGCGACACCTCTTATGGCGCAGCCCTTGTCGCCCCGCCCGTCAATTTCCGTCAATACGGTTGCATCAGCGCCAAGACTCCGCTACTATGCCAAGCCATGGACGTAAATCACGTCCAACGTTCCGACAACACCAAAGATTTAGCGCCCCTTGGAAGTGCTACTACACAACCAAGGGACTACGACCGCTGAAACACCCAGCGAACGCTACTCGGATCATACCGGAGTAGCCACCTCGCCCTATGCCAAGCGTCGTGGCTATTTCTTTGGGTTGTCTTTCCTACCAAACCAGGAGACAACCCCAAAATGACATATCCTCTTTCCGGCAAGCCCACCGCTTGCCACAGCCCCGCCTGCCCCGAAATCCCAGGCGCAGCGCCCCAAGACCCAGCCCTGCGCCTCGGCATCGACCCCCTAAGCGGCGACTACCTCATCGGCGATCGCAGCGAAACCGGCTACCACACCCTGCGGCTCATCGCCATCGGCTCCCTCTACGCCGTCAACAACTGCCGCGATCGCCTGCACACCCTCGGCTACGCCCGCCCCGATGAATGGTCCCAACCCCTGCCGTTGGCAGGCAGCGGCGGCATTTTGCGCGGCCTCACCCCCCATGACGTGATGCGCATTTTGACCAAACGCATCACGCTACCCGACTAGCACCGGTCGGTATGTGTTGAGCGCAATCCTGGCC
>JBARYO010000617.1:0-2110 GCA_049647905.1 Elainellaceae cyanobacterium
CAGGACCAATGCCCTTAGGGCTCTCCAGGATGGCCTTCCGCTCAGCCCACTCCGCCCGTGACTCGCTGAGTTCCTTTATCTTTTCGTCTATCTGCTTGATGCGGCTACCCAGCCACTCGATGTGCTCATCGACATCGTCGCGCTTGGGGCCACGTAGACGCTTACGCCGGTTCTTTTCCGCGCTCAGCATCTCTACCAATTGCTGGCGGCGGGTGACCCACGCTTTGAGTTCTTCTGCCGCTTCCGAGGCAAACACCGTTGCTGCTGGCTGCGTCACTTGACCATAAGTAGCAATCATCTGGGCATCGAGAGCATCAGTCTTGGCCAGCTTGCCCATTCCTTTCGCGAGGTCTCGCACTGGACGAGGGTTCACCACGCTTACCCGCAATCCAGCCTCGTGCAAAGCAAGTGCCATCGGCCACTCATAGCCGCCACTGGCCTCGCACACCACTGCAATATCCTTCTGCTCCAGCAGGCGATCGCCCCAAGACAACCGGCCTATTGCCCCCAGCAGACAAACCCTACTCCGCCTCTAGAGATTCCAAGTACGCCAACACATACCGAACATACTGAGGAAACTGCTCGCAAGCCTTACGGACACCTCGAACGACATCCAAGTCAACCCGCTTCGGACTGGGGCGGCTTAAATACAATTTCAAATAGGTCTGGGTACGCTTTGGCGCGATAGTCCAGGTGGGGGCTGATGCTGCGGGTGGATGGTGAAGCCTTGAGCTTAGAGTGCAGAGAGGCCAGATCTGAACAACGCGCTCCCGTTTCATCCGATAATAAAACGACAACCCTACCGAGACCCGCCATGTCTCCCCGCTTTGCCACCGCCGCCGCTTGGCAACAGGCCGATTTGCTCATGCAGCCCACCTTCATCCGCGTGATCGATAACCTGCGTAAACAGCTAGAGCAATCTGACTGGACCGGCGACTATCACGATGTATCCGTATGGCCAGAGGGGACATCCGACGAAGAACAGCAGCGGGTGCTGCAGCTGCAGGAAGCGCTCAAATCAGCAAATTCAGAAGAGGTTGCCAACATTCAGGCGGACCTAGAGCATCTGCCCCAGCCCTACCCTGGTTATGAGCTATGCCTCACCCACGGCGATCGCCAGGTTACGGTAGATCTGTGGCAGCTGTGCTATCGGGTCTGCTTTTCCAACTATGGTGATGATGCCGCGTCTATTGTAGATACGAGCCTCATTGACCCCGGTGGTGAGGTGGACTGGCATCAGCTGGATGCAAAGGCAAAGGCATTGGTTGAGGGCGTTTTTGCCGACTTGCCGACGGTGACCGGAGCAGAATGACCGAAGCAGAATGACGATTGTTGTAATTGTGTTTAGAAGGGATTGAGGTATGGGGACGTTACGGGAACAGCAGGCGGCAGCAGGGGCATCATTTGAGTCAGATACCGCTGCCATTCCGCTCACGTTTGGCAACGATGACGCGGCTCGCACAGCGGTGGCCTCTGGCGTCGCCCTTTGCGATCGCTCCCACTGGGGCCTGATCGAAGTCTCCGACAGCGATCGCACCCGCTTTTTACACAATCAAAGCACCAACGACTTCATGGCGCTGCAGCCCGGGCAGGGGTGCGAGACGGTGTTTGTCACCTCCACGGCCCGCACCCTAGACCTTGTGAGCGCCTACGCCCTGGAGGACTCGGTGCTGCTGCTGTGCCACCCCACCTGTCGGGAGTCCCTGCTGGCCTGGATGGACCGGTTCATCTTTTTCTCAGACAAGGTGACGCTGACGGATATCACCGACCGCATGGCGACCTTTAGCCTGCTTGGCCCAGAAAGCGACGCGCTGCTGAATCGTTTGGGTCTCGACCATATGGTGGGACAGCCGCCCCAATCGCACCAGACCGTGACGCTAGGTGACCTGACCCTGCGTCTGGCGGTGGGTAGTGGCCTAGCATCACCCGGCTACACGCTCATGGTGGATGCGGAACAAGCCGCTGACTTGTGGAGCCGATTGACAGCAGCGGGAGCTGTCCCGATGGGCGATCGCCTATGGAACGAACTGCGGGTGGTGCAGGGCCGACCCGTGCCGGGGCAGGAATTGACGGAGGACTTCAATCCGCTGGAGGCGGGGCTGTGGCATGG
>JBARYO010000618.1:0-1852 GCA_049647905.1 Elainellaceae cyanobacterium
GGTCACTCCCGTAGGCTTAGGTACAGCCCTTTGGGCATGGCTGTGCTGAAACGCTAGCGTAACCTAGCGCAAACGGGGTCTGTCACGTCACGCCAATGCCTAACCCAACCCAAGGGCGCATACTTTCCAGCACCTTGGGATAAGCTAGAACATAAGCATTGAGAGAAGATGACGTGAGTGACTTTGACTACGATCTGATTATTGTCGGCGCAGGGGTCGGTGGCCATGGCGCTGCCCTACATGCCGTCGCTTGCGGCCTCAAAACCGCCATTATTGAAGCTGCAGAAATGGGCGGCACCTGCGTAAACCGAGGCTGCATCCCCTCCAAAGCCCTGCTCGCTGCTTCAGGGCGGGTGCGAGAGCTGCAGGATACCCACCACCTCCAGTCCCTCGGCGTTCACGTCGGTGATGTCAGCTTCGACCGAGAGGCGATCGCCGGTCACGCCAGCACCATGGTGTCCAAGCTGCGGGGCGACTTGACCAACAGCCTGACCAAGCTCAAAGTCGAGACGATTCGCGGCTGGGCTACCCTAGCTGGGCCACAAAAAGTCACCATCACCACCGATACCGGAGAGACCACCATCACCGGGCGGGACATCATTTTGGCTCCTGGCTCCCTTCCCTTTGTTCCCCCCGGTATTGAGCTAGACGGCAAAACCGTATTCACCAGTGATGACGCCATCAAGCTGGACTGGGTTCCCGACTGGATTGCCATCGTGGGCAGCGGCTACATTGGCCTAGAATTCTCCGATGTCTACACGGCCCTGGGGTCTGAAGTCACCCTAATCGAAGCCCTAGATAAGCTCATGCCTGGCTTTGACCCCGATATTGCCAAGCAGGCCCAGCGGGTGCTGATTGCCACCCGCGATATCGAAACCCGCACCGGGGTGCTGGCGATGTCGGTGAAGCCTGGGTCGCCGGTTACGATTGAGCTGGCCGATGCCAAGACCAAAGAAATCGTAGATGTACTAGAGGTCGATGCCTGCCTGATTGCGACGGGCCGCGTCCCCGCCACCAAGAATCTTGGCTTAGATGCCGTGGGCGTCGAAGCCGACCGACGGGGCTTCATTCCCGTGGACGATCACTTGGCGGTGCTCTCTGAAGGTAGCCCAGTGCCTCACCTGTGGGCCATTGGCGATGCTACCGGCAAGATGATGCTGGCCCATGCCGCCTCCGCCCAGGGTATCGCCGTTATCGAGACCGTTTGCGGGCGCGATCGCGATGTGGACTACCGCAGCATCCCTGCAGCCGCGTTTACCCACCCGGAAATCAGCTTTGTGGGCATGACTGAGCCTGGAGCGAAAGAATATGCCCAGGAGCATGGGTTCGATGTGGGGGCCGTTCGCGCCTACTTCAAGGGCAATTCCAAAGCCATTGCCGAGGGTGAAACCGACGGGTTGGCCAAGGTGATTTACCGCAAAGATACGGGCGAAGTGCTGGGGGTGCACATCATTGGCATCCATGCCTCTGACCTAATCCAGGAAGCGGCTAACGCCATCGCCGAGCGCCGCAGCGTCAATGAGCTGGCCTTCACGGTCCACACCCATCCCACCCTGTCTGAAGTTTTGGATGACGCCTACAAGCGGGCCGCTGCCGTCTAGGGATCGGCCTTGGGGTTCATCGCTTCTGCCTTGCCATTTTTGTTAACCAGCATTTACCAATTCAGCTTATGCCTATTCGCCGTCGCCCTCCCAATCCTGCTGTCGACGTTGAGAGTTTGCGCTACCAAGTTACGGTTCCCGATGCAACGCCGAAGCACATTCTAGAAGAAATTGTCTGGCACAAGGAGAAGGAAGTGGCGCAGCAGCGCGATCGCCTGCCTCTCAGTGATCTGCAGGGGAAAGTGAAAGCG
>JBARYO010000619.1:0-1562 GCA_049647905.1 Elainellaceae cyanobacterium
TTGCAGCAGTCCATCGCCGATTTGGGTGTAGCGTTCAAGAACTTCTTCAGCGCGCTGAAGGGTAAGCGCCAAGGTCCGAAGGTGAAACCGCCCCGGTTCAAGCGCAAGGATAACCGTCAGTCGGCGCGGTTCCGTATCGGCGGCTTCTCGCTCAAAGGCGATAAGGTCTACCTGGCCAAGGTAGGTAAGCTCAAAGTGCGCTGGTCTAGGCCGCTACCATCTGAGCCGTCTTCCGTAACGGTCATCAAGGACAGAGCAGGCCGCTATTTTCTGAGCTTCGTTGTCGAAGTGCAACCAGTCCATATTCCCGCCAAGAACCACAGCGTGGGAGTGGACCTGGGTATCAAGACATTCGCGGTGCTCAGCAGTGGCGAGCAGGTCCGCTCTGCTGGCTACGACAGGCTCAACCGCAAGATTCGCAGCGCGCAGCGTCAGCTGAGCCGCCGGGTCAAAGGCTCAAAGCGGCGTGAGCGGGTGAGACTACGCATAGCAAAGCTGAAGGCGAAGCTGCGAGACATCCAGAAGGACTTCCTGCATAAGCTGTCTACCCGACTGGTGCGGCAAAATAGTGTGGTGTGCATCGAAGACCTGAACCTGTCCGGCATGGTGAAGAACCGGAAGTTAGCCCGCGCTATCAGTGAGCAGGGCTGGCGGGAGTTCCGCACCATGTGCGAAGCCCAGGCGGTGATGATTGAGAGCAGGGAGGTATCCGTCATTAGCCGCTGGGAGCCGACCAGTCAATTGTGTGCCGACTGTGGCGATCGCTGGGGCAGGCTGGACCTATCAGTGCGAGAGCTGGCCTGTCTTGGCTGCGGTAGCACTCAGGACAGAGACGAAAACGCTAGCCGCAATATTGAACAGTCTGGGCTGGAGCTAGCCCGAGACTCTAAACGGGCGTGGAGCGGGCATAAGACCTCCTTGGGGGCAATCCGCGCTGAAGCGTCTACCCATCGGGAGGTTGTCTAATGGCGACCAGACCGGGAATCCCCGCTTTTCAAGGCGGGGAGGATGTCAATGTAGGAATCCCGTGAAGTTTGGATAGGTGGTAGGCCTTCAAATATCACTTTCCCCTTCAAACAGAGTGTCCAGCGGCTCCGCAGCTATTCCAAGTGCATCTCGCAAATAACGGGCCAGCGTGTCCGACTGACCATGGGTGACGTAAATCTTCTGGGCCTGAGTGTCTTTCACCGTCTGCAGCAGACTAGGCCAGTCGGCATGGTCTGACAGCACAAAGCCTCGCTCATAGCCCCGCCGTCGTCGCGCACCGCGCACGGCCATCCAGCCGGAGACAAAGGCCGTCTGGGGCTGCTTAAAGCGTTTCATCCAGGTGGACCGGTGCCCTGAGGGGGGAGCCAAGATTAGGTCTCCCTGATAACCATAGGACTTTGGCACATCGGTAGTAGATATTGTCTCCCCCAAGTTGATGCCCTGCTGCCGGTAAATATCGTTGAGTACTGCGATCGCACCATGGACATAGATGGGCCTGTCGGTCAGGTTCGCCAGCTCGGCAAGCACCCGCTGCGCCTTGCCAAAGGAATAGCAAAACAGCAGGGAGGGGCGCT
>JBARYO010000620.1:0-4689 GCA_049647905.1 Elainellaceae cyanobacterium
CATGGCCTCGACCCGGCCATCTGGCAAATTCCGCACCCAACCTGTCAACCCACGAGCCACGGCAGCATCGCGCGTTGACAGGCGATAGCCGACACCCTGCACCCTTCCAGAAATTAGAACATGTACAGATGCGGATGGAAGCGAGTTAGCCATGTCTATTTATGACACTGCAGTCGTCACCGACGACTTTCTGGCCGCCAAGATGCGATCGGCCATTTGAGATGGCACCAAGCCGATGCCTGCTTTTGCTTCATCGTGCGTGGCATGGTCTACGAGCTTATCGGGGACGCCGATGCGGGTCATGCGCGCCAAAACATCATGGTCCATCAAAGACTCTGCCACCGCTGAGCCAAAGCCCCCCGTGACGCAGCCTTCCTCTATGGTGACAACATGGCCAATCTTCTGCGCCAGCGGCAGAATCAGCTCGGTGTCCAGCGGCTTGACGAAGCGCGCATTGACCACTGTGGCTTCGACACCGTGCTCGCTGAGAATCTCGGCAGTTTGCATGGCGGGGTACACCATGGAGCCGTAGCCCAGCAGCAGGACATCATCACCCTGGCGTAAAATCTCCGCCTTGCCGACAGGAATGGGCTCCCACCCGTCTTCCATCAGCGGCACGCCATAGCCGCTGCCGCGCGGGTAGCGCATGGCGATGGGGCCATCGGTGTAGTTGATGCCCGTGACCACCATCCGCTGTAGCTCCGCTTCGTCTTTGGGAGCCATAACCACGATGTTGGGGATGCACCGCAGATAGGCGATGTCGTATAGTCCCTGGTGGGTTGGGCCATCTGCGCCGACAATGCCAGCCCGGTCTAGGCAGAAAAAGACCGGCAGATTTTGAATGCAGACGTCATGGATAATCTGATCGTACCCGCGCTGCAGGAACGTGGAATAGATGGCTACCACCGGGCGCATGCCTTCACAGGCTAACCCTGCTGATAGGGTCACAGCATGCTGTTCTGCGATGCCGACGTCGATATATTGATCCGGTAGCTTAGCTTGCAGTTTGACCAGACCTGTTCCCGTGGCCATTGCGGCTGTAATGCCCAAAATCTTGGGGTTGTTTTCAGCCAGGGTGACTAGGGTATGGGCAAAGACCTTGGAGTAGCCCGGCGGCTTGGGCTTTTTGGCTGGAGCAGCCTTGCCGGTGGTCAAGTTAAATGGGGACTGAGCGTGGTAGCCCACTTGATCGTTTTCGGCGATCGCATAGCCCTTCCCCTTGACGGTTGCCACATGGACCAAGACCGGTCCCTCGTGGCTGTGGGCCTGGTTGAAGGTGCTGATCAGCTCTTCGATGTTGTGGCCATCCACGGGTCCCATATAGGTAAAGCCTAGCTCTTCAAACACCGCCCCTACTTTGGGGATGGCCAGACGCTTCATGCCTTCCTTCAGGCGGCTCAGTTCAGGCGGCAGCGCGTCCTTCATAAAGGGCAGCTGCTTCACCTGCTCTTCGAGATTATCCGTTAGAAACTGGACTGGCGGACTGAGGCGCATTTTGTTGAGGTAGCGGGGAATTGCCCCGACGTTGGGAGAAATCGACATCTCGTTGTCGTTGAGCACCACCAACAAGTTTGTTTTGGGAAGATGCCCCGCATGGTTGATGGCCTCTAGCGCCATCCCCCCAGTCAGAGCCCCATCGCCAATAACGGCAACGCTCTTAAAGTTCTCACCACGGGCATCCCGCGCCAGGGCCATACCCAGCGCCGCTGAAATACTGGTGGAGGCGTGACCGGCTCCAAAATGGTCAAACGTGCTCTCGCAGCGCTTGAGATATCCTGCAATGCCGTCTTTCTGGCGTAGCGTATGAAATTGACCGTAGCGACCGGTAAGCATTTTGTGGGGGTAAGCCTGATGCCCCACATCCCATATCACTTTGTCTCGATCAAGGTCTAGCGTCTGATAGAGCGCTAGCGTCAGTTCGACAACCCCCAAACCTGGACCGAGGTGTCCTCCACTGGCGGCAACCGTTTCTAGATGCTTCTCGCGGATTTGGCGCGCCACTTGGTTCAGTTGATGAATCGACAACCCATGGAGCTGGTTAGGATGGGTCAATTCACTCAGGTGCATAGATAATTTACCTTTCTAAATCTTTGGTATTGGTTAGTATTGGATTGTAGCGGTTCCCTACACTTTAGTTTAGTTTAGGCCATTGGCTTGCGACGCTTTGTTAACTCCGGTCTTGTGAAATATATCGTTCACAGCAGCCTAGCGGAGCCTGCTGCAGCCTCCATTACACCGCTCTAATTTTGTCCGGTCAGAAAACAGATTGAATTACGGTAGTCCGCAACCTAGAGCATCACGTAAACCTTGGAACCAATACCGTCTGCTTGACTACCGTTTGTATCGCTCTATTGGAATTCATCGGAGTGACTGAATTGAAACGGAAGCGCTGGGGGTAATCTGTAATCAAGCCGTCACTATAATCATCGCAACTCTAATCATTGACCTGGACGCAAGCTATGACTGACTCCCAACGCCCTACAACGCCCCCACAACCTCCCCTCGCCCCGCCGCCGCCGCCCCGTCGTTCTGCTGCGCCTCGACCCAGCGGACCGCCCAAATCTACAGCTCAAACGGTGGGGGCAGCGGCAACCGAAGCGATGCCAGCAGGCGGTCCTCCAGCACCACCACCCATGGGCAAAGCGCCAGCGGAAGAGCGGCGGCGATCGCCGGGTATGCCGGCCCTCGCCGATATTGTCCAGGAAGCGTTTAGTCGCGGGTTTTCTGATATTCACGTGGGGGTGGGGGAGATTCCTCGGTTTCGCGATCGCGGCGAAATCGCCCGCACCAACTACCCTGTCACCGACGAGGATACCTTCTTCACCTGGCTAGCCGAGATTTTGCCCGATTTAGCAATTCAGCGGTTCAAAGACCATCTGGATTATGATGGTGCGGCTGAGTACGACTTTGCCCGCGTGCGGATCAACCTTTTTCATACCCTGCAGGGCCCCTCAATGGTGATGCGAATCGTCCCTAGACGCATCGTCACCTTAGACGAACTGAGTCTGCCATCTGTGTTTAAAGATATTTGCCATTACCAGAAGGGCCTAGTCCTAATTACGGGGCCAACGGGTTCTGGTAAGTCGACAACCCTAGCGGCAATGGTTGACTACATCAACCGCGAGATGCCAAAGAACATTATCACCATTGAGGATCCGGTTGAATTTGTTCATACTAGCCAGCGCTCTTTGATCAAGCAGCGCGAGGTTGGGGTCCATACGCTTCAATTTGAGCAGGCGCTGCGGGCCTGCTTACGAGAAGATCCTGATATTATTCTGCTGGGAGAGCTGCGCGACCGAGAAACGGTAGATACGGCTCTGAAAGCGGCGCAAACAGGACACCTGGTTCTGGGGACGCTGCACACCAACAGCGCTGTGAAAACGGTAGAGCGGGTGCTCAATATGTACGAGCCCGACCAGCAGGCCCCGGTTCGTATTTCTTTGGCTGAGTCACTGGTTGCTGTTATTGCCCAAGGTCTTTGCCGCACCACGGACGGTAAGCGGGCTGCGTTCCACGACATTATGATCAATACAGACGCCATTCGGGACTACCTCTCTAAAGGGGACTTAGACGCTGTGGAGGAGCTGATTCCCCGCTGTACATTTGACGGCATGTGCACCATGAACCAATCGCTCTATCAGCTCTATGAAGCCGGGCGGATTACAGAGGAAACAGCGCTCGAAATGTCTCCTCGGCCCAATGAGATGGCGCAAATCCTGCGAGGCCGCGTGTAGCCGATGCCCCAGCGACAGGCAATGCCGCCATTATTTAAGGGGATTGCTCTGTTCACGCCGGGGGGAGACTTGGCCTACTGTATCGACGAGCATAAGCAAAGCCGCTGGCACCTGCACCTATGTGCGGCTCTTCAAGACCGGCTAAGTCTGCCAGAGCCGCCTCACTTTTTGGTGCCCTGCTACACCGCTACGGTAGATCGCTGGCAGGATCCACGGTCGTCAGAGACGATGACCGTGGCCGAGGCCCGTCCATTGGTCATGCACCATCAAGCGCTTCTGAGTGCCGTTTTCGGCGTCGACAGTGGGATGTGGCAGAGCATACCAACAGCAGAGTCAGAGCTGTGCGATCCACTGCTGCTGACGAAGTATCGACAGCGCTTCCCCCAGCTCTGGCAGTATCACGACTTGGTCGCGAAGATGTCGTCGGCACCGCTACCCGGCCCTTGGCCGCACCCATCTGCTTCCGTAGGACAGGCAGACGTAGGATGCTTGTTCACGCTTTTTATTGCGGGTCAGTCTTCCGAAACGGGTGCGACGTTGAGGCACCTGCGTCAGGCTCTACAGCAATCTCGTCAACCCTACACGCTGAAGGTTGTGGACACCCAAAAGCATTTAGACCAAGCGTTGGCGCACCGTATCACCGTCACGCCAACGCTGATTAAAACACATCCTGAACCAGCCAACCGATTCACGGGTCAGTTGACCAAGACCGCCGATATTGTGGACTGGCTCAAATCGATCCTTTAGCGCTGAGCCAACAGCGGGGCTGGGCCTAGGAGGATTCCTAGGAGGATTGGGAGGATCGCCGTAGGTTGAGCACGTCGCTCATCTTGCGAATATGGCACAAGATGCGCGCTAGTTGCTCATGGTGAGAAATCTCGATTTCCAGATCAATCAGGGCAGGGCGCTGATGGTGGGGGTCAGTTTTGACCTGAGCGCTGCGGACGTTGTTTTT
>JBARYO010000621.1:0-4565 GCA_049647905.1 Elainellaceae cyanobacterium
GCATTGAACGGTGCTGTCTAAATCCAGGGTACTGCGGCTGAGGGATTCAATCGAGGTCATCAATGCTTTAGCCGCCTGCTGTTTTTGAGCCGCTTTGTTGAATAGCTCGTAGGACTTCAGCGCATACTGTATTGAAGGGGAAAATCCGCGCAGCGTCGTGGTGTCGGCGTCGTTGAACCCTACTGGATCCACCCGCTCTTCTAACGCAGCGAACTCAGCGGCATTTGGCCTGAGCTTGTTCAGAATCTGGGCAACAGCAATTAGATTGTCTTGCTCATCTAAAAGCGGCATGGCAAGCATGGTGTAAGTTCGGTAATTGTTGGCTTTATCGTATTCCTTTGCGGTGGCGGAGCGTGGATCGCTATAGAAGTCGAAGGGAATGTTCTGAATCTGCCTATTTTGCGCCACCTGACCGGCAATACCCTCCCCGAGAGGAACGCGAATTTTCTTCCAAGTGCCATTTTCGCCTTCAGCGGCAATCGACCACAGTTCGTTTGCATCAGCATTGAGTAGAAAAATGGTGGTCCGGTCAGCGTTCAGTACTTCAGTGGTTTTCGCCGTGATCAACTGGAGCAACTGGTGGAAGCTAGCATCGAACTCTTCGCCATCCATCATCCGATCGACCATAGACAGCGTCTCTGTAATTAGGCTCAGATTCTTTTCAAGACTGGGAAAGACCTGGCGGAAACTAGATGGCGTTTTATACGTGAATAGACGCTGTAAGGTTCGAAAGGCGGACTGCTGCTCATCGAACTGAAATGTTCCAACGTCCGCTACGTCTTGCTCGCTGCCATGAGATTTTTGGTCGTCTGTCTCGTTGAGCATCTGCTGCAGGGTAATAATATGCTCCTGAATTTCTTTGCGATCTAGCTCTTGACTCGTGGTCAAAAACTTGTAGTCTAGGTCGCTCAAACTCTTGTCCACGGCCCACCCCAAAGCATTTTGTAGCTCTGGTCCCTTGAGAAGGTAGCGATCGCTTTGATTGTCGCTCTCCCAGGCGCAGATCTCATTGTTGTAGGGTCTGAGCTTTGCCAATTCCCGGTCAAGCCAAGCCCGATCGAAAACAGAGCGGTAAATTTTGTTGTACACTCTGAGACGATCGTGCCGCTTGAGCACAAGACCCGAAAGCTGTAGCTGTAGTTGCTCAGCGCTCTGGCTTGCGGGAATACCCCCATCTTGTAAAATTTTGCCGTAGAGCCCGAGAAGCTGGATTGTTTGCCGCTTGTCGTTCAATACCCGGTTGCGGATAGTTTTGAGGTGCTCAGGTTCATCTTTTGCCTCCCAGTTCTGAAGGATATGGCATTCCACGAGGTGCCCAATCTGAGTTTTCTCCTGCCCTGCAGCAATACGCGGCGATTTTGTCCTGACGAGGTTGCAGAGCTTCTGGGTCAAAAATGGCTGGCCGCCAGTCCAGTCTAAAATGACCTGCAGTGCAGCATGAGGATTGTCAGCCTTGCTTACAAGGCCCTGGGCAAGATTGCCCGCTTCGTGGAACGTAAATCCGCTCAAGTCGATAGCCTGGCCAATATTGAACGGCGCTCGCGCTTTTTCTTGAATCAGGTCGGAGGGCGTTGCCGAACCAATCAAACCAAAGGTAAGGCGCTTGAAGCTTGGATTCTCAGCCCGGTGGTTATAGCAGGCGCGGATTATCGCGAAAAAATCGTCCTTGAACTCTAGGCTAGAGACACTGTCAATCTCGTCAATGAAGATCACGATGTGCTGAGAAATGCGCTCCAGCAGCACCTGCCCCAGAAATTCCCAGAAGCACTGTTGCGGGGTCAGCAGTCTGCGATCGCGCCACCAGTCCGTCAAGTTGATCAAGGGTTCACGCCCAAACTCACCATTGAGATAGCGAATGAGGCTGCCATACCACTGGGATGGCGTCACCTTCCTTGTCCCAATGACAGTGATGTCAATATTGGCACAGGCAACGCCGTCTGATTTGAGCTTTTGCATCGTGTGCAGGCAGAGGCTCGATTTTCCCATCTGGCGAGAATTCAAAACATAGCAAAACTCGCCTGCTTTTAGGCCCTGATATAGCGCTCTATCGGCTTGACGCTCGACGTAGCTTGGCGCGTCAATGGGTAGACTGCCCCCGACGTGATACTGATACATCGGGGGTAGTTGTGGTAGATGCATAGGTCTGCTGAAAGTAAAGACTAACGATGGTATAAGAGGCAGCCAGAGCCAGTCTAGGCTATGTCGCTAGGCTGAAGTGGCTGGCGAAGTAACGTTGATAAAGCTGGCAACGAATCACCACGGCATTGCCCTGGAAGTTGACAAGGCCCCTGCTGTAGAGCTGATACGCCTGGCTCGATTCCACCCGAATTGAGCTGCAATTGGCGTCAACAATGTGCTTAAAGGTTTCTACAAGTTCAGGGCTGTTCTGCAGAGCGATCAAGTGCTGACGCAGATGGTTACGATAGATACCGGCCTCGGTGGGTGCCGACTCTAACAGGGCTGGCAAAGCCTCTTGGCCATGGCTCTTTAAATAGGTGAATGCCTGCTCCAGCAAATAGGGATGCCCACCCACCAAATCAAATAGCTGGTGCAGTGCGCCATCCTCAAGCGACACGTTGTGGTTGTCGGCCAGCTGCTCGATCTGCTCCAGCGTAAACTCCGGGAGCTCAATGGCCTGACCGACATTGAAGGGAGACTCATTCACCCGCAGCTGCAGGTAAACCTCAGTGGAATGCAGCATCACCAAGCGCATCGCCGTCCACCGTTTATTGACTTTGGCATGCTCGTGCCAGGCCCGCAGTAGCCCAAAAAACTCGCGAACAATTTCGATTTGGGGGGAGGTCAAAATGCAATCCACCTGATCGAGGCAGAGCACTAGTGGGGTACCCTGATCGGGCAACAGATGGTTTTCAAAGTAATGGGTACAGTTTTCCTTTGCCGTTGAAAACTGGCTGTCCCATAGGTCTTCTAGGCGGTTGGGCTGGTGCAGCAACCGCCCAACGCTGATGCAAAACCATTGCAAAAAGGCATCTAAGCTCTCTAGGTGAGTTGCCTCCGCCATATGAAAGTTAACAAGCGCCATTTTGTAGTCCCGCTGCTGCAGCTGCAGCAAGACGTAATTCAGGAGCGATGTTTTTCCCATGTGGCTAGGGGCTTTGATGCGCACTAGTGCTCCGGGTTGGAGGAGCGCTTTGAAGCAGGTGGTTTCTATTGGGGGGCGTTCAACGTAGAAGGTTTTAAACGCCTCTTCATCAATTGCCAAGGAGAAGCTGCCTTCTGTTTCAGCGGCAGATCCACCTTGGGGAACATCAGCGCTCAAGTCGACGTCACTATCAAAAGCAGCGATCGCTGTCATATCAAGGTCAAGCCGCTGGCAGAGCTCCAGAAAGTAGCTGTGATCGACTGGCTTTCCATTGAGAAAATTATTGACGGTTGTGACAGAGATCTCTAAGTCCCCCGCCAAATCAGCCTGCCGCGCATACCCTTGCCTCGGCAGCGCATGCTTGGCATATTCGATACAGTCGCGACGGACCCTGAGTGATCGAGGCATGAGTTTTCGTTGCCTACAACGTTTTTTGATTGTATAAGACCTTACAGCGTCCTACGAGAACCCCGATAAAAGTCAGCTACGGCAGTAATACCGCAACAAGTCCACAAGAACTTGCAAAGAAGTTCTACGGTCTTGGTCTAGAACGCCGATACCACCGCGCTTTAATAACAATATGAACAGGATGCGCTTTTCGGAAGATGGCCTGCTTGGTTGCGCATACAGCTCATCGACTGTGCCGGAGAGGCTCATTCCCGCACTGCGACATCTAGTTCTGAACAAAGGGTGCAGCTAGCCAAAACCAGTGGTTTGCCGGTCTAAGCTGCCGTCTAATTGGCGATCGCGCTTCTCAGCCACAGCTTGCGCTGTCTGTGTTAGCAGGTCGCGTACTTGCCCTGAAACCGTGTTAACCCTGATAGGAAGGACGTAAAAATGAAACCAAGTGTAGATGCTGTTTGGAGACCGATGACCATCCAGTCCGCTGTGGGTGTAAACCAATGCAAGTATGGCATTGAACAAAGCTATAAGCGCATTTACGGTGTTTCCCGGACGAAAGATGTATCGTTACTCGATGCCGCTGCTGGTAAAGTTCTTTCGATTATTGCATGCACCGATGCCCCGTACCATAATCTGGCACACACCATATCGGTGATTTCCGTCGGACAGCAAATTTTGGAAGGCAAGCAAAAGCTGAACGGTGACGTCAGCCGTCAAAGCTGGATTGACGTCACCACAGCCCTAGTGTTCCATGACGTAGGCTATGTCAAGGGGGCTTGTGGCAATGATCACGTTGAAGCCCATCGTTATGTGGCTGCTGCCGACGGATCAGTTGTGCAACTTAGCCCAGATACCACCGATGCTAGCCTAGCTCCGTACCATGTGAGTCGAGGACAGATTATTGCTGAAGAGCTGATTGGTAGCAGTACCGACATCGATCTTGATATAGTCAAGACCGCCATAGAATTCACACGGTTTCCTGTCCCGCCCGATGCCGCGTACCACAATACATCCAGCTATTTTGGACTGGTGCGCGCTGCTGACCTGATCGGTCAGCTGT
>JBARYO010000622.1:0-6593 GCA_049647905.1 Elainellaceae cyanobacterium
GCCCCAGCCATGGATAAATACCATTACGGGCTTAGTAGCCTGGTGCTGCTCCTGTTCGCCAGCTGCCGTAATCCAGCGATAATAATGGGGCACACCCCGAATTGTTGCGTACGCCATAAATGAGTTCTGTAAACTATGCCAAGACTTATGCCGATTCTGGCTTGGGTAGGGATGATGGGTGCAGCAATAGCTCTGCGGTTGAACGCTTCTCCACCATCTCCCGCGTAATGCCGCAGCGTGAAACGTCGCTGCGGGACGGCAGTTCGTACATAACCTCAAGCATCAATTCTTCCACAATGCCCCGCAGCGCTCGGGCTCCCGTCTTGCGGCGGTAGGCTTCGCGAGCGATCGCTCGAATCGCATCATTATGAAATTCAAGCTGGACGCTGTCCATACGCATCAGCTTCTGATACTGCTTCACCAAGGAATTCTGAGGCTCGGTCAAAATAGCGACGAGCATGTCCTCATCTAGTGGCTCCACCACGGCCACCACAGGAACACGACCGATAAACTCGGGAATCATGCCAAACTTAACTAGGTCGTCCGATTCCATGTGCTGCAAAACATCGGTCATGCGCCGCTCTTTGCCAAACTGGGCTTCTCCCGGCTGGACGAACCCCATAGACTTCTTGCCGATGCGCTGCTCCACGGTCTTTTCTAAACCAACAAAGGCTCCGCCACAGATGAAAAGAATATTGGTGGTATCGATTTGAATGCAATCTTGATAGGGATGTTTACGGCCACCTTGGGGGGGAACGTTGGCCACCGTACCCTCTAGCATCTTCAGCAAAGCCTGCTGGACGCCCTCGCCTGATACATCTCTTGTGATAGAAGGGTTTTCGCTCTTCCGCGCGACTTTATCAATCTCGTCAATGTAAATAATGCCGCGCTGGGCTTCTTCCACATCCAAATCGGCAACCTGGAGCAGCCTCAGCAAAATATTTTCGACGTCTTCTCCAACGTATCCTGCCTCTGTGAGCGTGGTGGCATCGGCAACAGCAAAGGGCACATCCAACATTTCAGCAAGGGTTTGGGCCAGCAGGGTCTTACCGCAGCCTGTGGGACCGATAAGCAAAATATTCGATTTTTGCAGCTGGACAGCATCATCAGTTTTGCCGCTGCGCTTACTCTGCTCGTAGCTCAGCCGCTTGTAGTGGTTGTATACGGCGACGGAAAGCACTTTCTTGGCCTCGTCTTGGCCAATGACATGGTTGTCGAGGTGACGCTTAATCTCAATGGGCTTGGGCACCTGGCTCAAAGAGATATAGGAGCTTTGCCCCTGTCGCTTTTCAGCTTGCTCACGGCGGGGCGGTGGCTGGGGAACCGCAGAGCTAGAGTCAAACAATTCCTCATCTAAGATTTCGTTGCACAGATCGACGCATTCGTCGCAAATGTAGACCCCAGGTCCTGCAATTAGCTTTCGAACTTGCTCCTGGGATTTACCGCAAAAGGAGCATTTAAGATGGGAATCGTATTTAGACATGATTGTGCCTCTTAATCACCTGCCGCATTGGCCAAATCACTCTAGGTCGAATTATTGGGCCAGATTGTCTGATTCGAGCCGAGTAATCACTTTATCGATCAAACCATACTTCCGGGCTTCTTCAGCCGACATGAAGAAGTCTCTCTCGGTATCCATCTCGATTTTGTCAATGGGCTGCTTCGTATGGTGAGATAGCATTTCATTGAGCCGCTG
Source organism: Elainellaceae cyanobacterium (assembly GCA_049647905.1). GTDB lineage: Bacteria > Cyanobacteriota > Cyanobacteriia > CAKZMO01 > CAKZMO01 > JBCCAG01. The sequence continues at coordinate 1,697 of JBARYO010000622.1, forward strand.
CTTGAGATATAAAATCTCCTTAGCCTGAATCTCAATGTCAACCGCCTGCCCCTGGGCACCCCCTAGCGGCTGGTGAATCATGATCCGAGAGCTGGGCAGCGACATGCGCTTGCCGGCAGCACCGCCAGACAGTAAAAACGCGCCCATGCTAGCGGCCAAGCCAAAGCAGATGGTTGCAACGTCGGGGCGCACCTGCTGCATGGTGTCATAGATGGCCATACCGGCTGTGACGGACCCACCCGGAGAATTAATGTAAAGCTGAATGTCTTTCTCTGGATCTTCGGCGTCAAGAAATAGAAGCTGAGCCACGATGGAGTCGGCAACTTCATCGGTCACCGGGGTGCCGAGGAAAACAATGCGCTCTCGCAAGAGCCTAGAGTAGATATCGAATGCGCGCTCCCCCCGCCCGGACTGCTCCACTACGGTCGGGACAACGCCAGCAGGCATCTGAAGGGTTGACAACGGCTGGCGAATAGAGGATTGCAGTGAGTCAAGGAAAGAGGCGTGGTGGCTCGTAGTCATGTCAACGTCAATTTGGGAGAGTGAAGCTATGGGGTTCGGGCGATCGCTCACCGCGAGCGTTCCCCCGTAGTGTTTTTATCAGGTGTAGCAGCGCTGAGCCGGAATCATTTCTGAAACTTGCTCTACAGCGTCTCAACATGCCCTACCCGTCATTATGCCTCAACTCTTTGGAAAGTTGCGGGGCCTGCTGTAAAGACCGCTGAAATCTTCCAAAGCACCAGTAAACTCAGCGCGGTTCACCGCGCTGAGTTTACCCGCTATATCAACCTATTGCGGTGGTGATGGATGCTGCAGTGGCGGCCTTGGAGGGGAGGTCAAGCTCACGTTGCAGCATCTGCTGCAGGCTCATCGCCCTCGTCTTCAGGACTCTCGGTCGCCGTAACCTCGGTTGCAGAGACGTCAACGACTGCCGCATCCGCTGTGGGCTCAGCGTCTGCCGCATCCGACTCCAGCGTATCCGTCTCATCTTCGCTTTCAGACAGGGAGCCCTCTGGAACCAGCTCAATCGTATTTTGCTCCGCTAGCCAGTCCAAAACTTTCTCCTCAAGGGTGTCATCCTCAAGCACCTGGCGTACCCGATCGCGATCGACGGTCTTATCCTCGTAGCGCGCTATAAACTCATCAACTTTTGTTTCAAGCTCGTCGGGCTCAACGCTGATGGACTCCTGTTTGGCGATCTCACCGAGGGCTAGGGTTTGCTTTAGGCGAATTATGGCTTCTGGGCGCGATTGCGATCGCATGCCTTCCAAAAGCTCCTGAGTCAAAAACTTTTTGACGTCTAACCCCTGCTGCTCAAGCCTCATGGCAGTTTGGGTAACCATGTAGTCCACTTCACGCTTGACCATGGTTTCCGGCAGGTCTACCTCGACTTGCTCAACCATTGCTTTGGAGAGCGCCTCGTTGGTGTTGGCCTTGGTTTTGTCCCCTGCTTCCTCTTTAAAGCGCGTTTCTAAAGAGTCTTTGAGCTCTGCTAAGGTTTCAAATTCGCTCACGTCCTGGGCAAAATCATCGTCCAGTTCCGGCAGCTCGCGCTCTTTCACCTCTTTTAGCGTAATGTCAAAGATGGCCGCTTTCCCGGCAACATCTTCCTGGGGATAGGATTCTGGGAACGAGGCTTCGACTGCCTTTGACTCACCAGGGGTCATGCCAATCACACCCTCAATGAATCCCTCAATAAAGCGGCCTTCCTCAAGGTCGATTTGGAAATCCGTAGCGCTGCCGCCGGGAATAGGAATGGTTTCGCCGTTCTCGTCAGGCTCGGCCAGCTTACCCTCAAAGTCGACTAGGACGACATCACCTTGCTGTGCCGGACGATCGTCAACCGGTACTAAGGTTGCTGTCTTCTGCTGATAGTCCTTGAGAACGTCATCGACCTTGGTTGGGTCATAAACAATCTCCTCCGCCTGGACGGTCAAGTCTTTGTACTGCTTAACGGTGGTCTCAGGAGGAACATCTACGGCGGCGCTAAAGGTCAGCGCTGCTCCGGGCTGAAATGTACTGACCAAGTCTTCAAACGACGAGCGCAGCTCAAACTGTCCAATGGCTTCAATGGACTCCTGTTTGATAGCCTGCTTCAGACCATCTTCGATTAAGTCCTCTAGCACAGCCGCCTTGATGCGGGCTGAACCGATGCGCTGAATAAGAATCTGTCGGGGTACCTTACCCTTGCGAAATCCAGGAATGTTGACGTTGCGAGTGAACTCTTTCAGGGTCTTCTCGTAAGCCTGAGTTGACATTTCTGGGGATATTTCAATATCGAGGCGCACCTGACTCGCAGGTAGCTTCTCCTGGATAACCTTCATCAGCGTTACTCTAACCGTTTCAAAATTGGCTTACTGCACTCGAACTGGTGCCGCCTCCATCATAAGCATGAGGATGTGGCTGCAGTTAGCCATACTAGCGCATCTAATGGTCTGCTGGGATAACCGTTACGAACTCATTACACTCATTGCCCAATACGCTCACTACCCGACGGCCCACGTTTGGTACGGTCCTTAGACGTCGTAACTTCAGATGCTCACAGCTGTAGTCATTAACAGGGGAACAGTCGCACAGTACAATACTTGATACCGCTATCATCGGTCTTTACGTCATATGGCCAACTCCTATCGAATCGCTGTTCTAGGTGCGACAGGCGCTGTCGGCACCGAAATTTTGAGCCTGCTGGAGGAGCGTAACTTTCCTATATCCGAGCTGATTTTGCTTGCTTCGCCGCGATCGGCAGGCCGTACCCTGACCTTTAAAGGACGGTCCATTCCGGTGCAGGCCGTTAGCGATCGCGCCTTCGACGGCGTTGATATCGTCTTGGCCTCGGCGGGCGGCTCCATTTCAAAAGAATGGGCACCCAAGGCAGCACAGGCCGGTGCAGTCGTCATTGATAACTCCAGCGCCTTTCGCATGGACCCGATGGTACCGTTGATTGTCCCAGAAATTAATCCTGAGGCTGCAGCGGATCATCGCGGCATCATCGCTAACCCCAACTGCACCACGATTCTGATGGCGATCGCGATTTGGCCACTCCATAAGGTATTGCCCATTCGCCGCGTAATTACCGCGACGTATCAATCGGCCAGTGGTGCGGGAGCCCGTGCTATGGAAGAGGTCAAGCACCAGGCCACAGCGATTCTAACGGGCCAAGAACCCAAGGCCGAGATTTTCCCCCATCCCTTAGCGTTCAATCTGTTTCCTCACAATTCTCCCTTTGATGACCAGGGTTATTGCCAGGAAGAGATGAAGATGGTGAACGAAACCCGCAAGATTTTTGCACAGCCCGACATGCGTATCAAGGCTACCTGTATTCGCGTTCCGGTGCTTCGGGCGCATTCAGAGGCCATAACCCTAGAGTTTGATCAGCCCTTTAGTCCCAGCGATGCTAAAGCAATTTTGGAGCAGGCTCCCGGCGTCACTGTCGTGGAGGACTGGCAGGCCAATTACTTCCCGATGCCGGTGGATGCTAGTGGTAAAGATAATGTCCTCGTGGGCCGCATCCGCGCCGATATCTCCCACCCCAATGGCCTAGAGCTGTGGCTGTGCGGCGATCAGATTCGTAAGGGAGCCGCTCTCAATGCCGTGCAAATTGCAGAGTTGATGGTGGCCCGACGCTGGCTTTCCGCCACTGCTGCTGTAAATTAGGTTGGAATCGCACCATTAGGGCAAAACCGACTTGGACGAGGTTTATTACATCATTTTTAGGCTTGCCATCATGGTGAAGGAGACTGTAGCGTGACTAGCTTTGGGCAAGTACTTACGGCCATGGTTACCCCGTTCAACGGGGATGGTAGCGTTAACTACGATGTGGCAGAAGCGTTGGCTGACCATCTGATTCGTCATGGCAGCGACGGCTTGGTTGTCTGCGGAACGACTGGTGAGTCGCCTTCACTGACCTGGGCTGAGGAATTTGAGCTGTTTCGCGTCATCAAACGCTGCGTCGGCGATCGCGGCACGGTGCTAGCGGGTACTGGGTCTAATTCAACCCAAGAAGCCATAGACGCGACCCAAAAGGCGCAGGCTCTGGGGCTAGACGGCTCGCTGCAGGTTGTGCCCTATTACAACAAGCCACCTCAAGCGGGGCTATATCGCCATTTCTCGGCGATCGCCGCTGCCTGCCCTGACCTGCCTATCATGTTGTACAACGTACCAGGGCGAACCGGGCAATCGCTCTCCCCCGACACCGTGGCGAGGCTAGCCGAAGTGCCCAGTATCGTGGCGATTAAGGAGGCCAGCGGTAATCTAGATCAAGCCAGCCATATTCGCAGCCTAACTCCGTCCGACTTTGCGATTTACTGCGGCGATGACTCCTTAACGCTGCCGTTGCTCTCCGTTGGGGGCTGTGGCGTTGTCAGCGTTGCCAGCCATATCGTGGGCGATCGCATGCAGCAGATGATTACGGCCCATCAGTCCGGAAATGTGGCTGAAGCGACCGCGCTGCATTTACAGCTATTTCCGCTGTTCAAAGCCCTGTTCGCGGACACAAACCCGATCCCGGTCAAAGCCGCCTTGAGACGTTTGGGTTGGGACGTCGGTGATTGCCGTTCTCCCCTTTGTAGCTTGTCCGAGGCGGTTGTTCAGACCCTAGATCAGGTGCTTCAAGATTTGGCGTTGATTGACCACTGATCGACCTAGAACAGCTTGCTTGTGCTAATAATATAGGAGTGGATGCAAATTTCTATCGATGGTTGAGCTCAAAGATTGGGCTATGATTGAGAGGTTAGGTTTTAGACTGAAGTTGAAAGTTGGATCTGCGCCTCTCCGCAGATCGTTGGCTCAGGTCATTTAATCCCTAAATAATCTCCAAATTTGCTGAGCGCTGCGTTCGCAGGCTCGAAGTACTGGCAGGATATCAAGCCTGCAAAGAACTGCACTAGCTCTGGCACAT
>JBARYO010000623.1:0-3118 GCA_049647905.1 Elainellaceae cyanobacterium
GGGTTATCCGCACATCTGATGACCTCAAAAAGCAGGCCGCGCTGCCGCTGTTGGGGATTATACCGGACATGCCAGCTGGTGCCGCACGGGTCTTACCCCTATCGCCAAAACAGTCTGCACCTCAAGCCTTTTTCCTCGCTCACTATCAGCCGTTTCGTGATGCGGTTGACCTCATCTATAAAACGATTCAGTTGACGAGTGGCCAACCCTTGTCATCGCTAATGGTGACCTCTGCCGTGGCAGGAGAGGGCAAAACTACATTGGCCATTGGTTTGGCGCTAACAGCAGCACGACTGCATCAGCGTGTACTGCTGATCGACATGGACCTGCGCAATCCATCCTTGCACAAACAGCTCAACCTCTCAAATGACCAGGGTCTATCAAGCTACATCAACGCCGGGCAGACAAGATTTAGCCCAGCATCCATTACGCTAGCTGGCACCGCGATCGATGTCATGCCCGCTGGGCCAGTTCAAGATGATCCAGTGCGCTTGCTCAGCTCTCGCACGGCGCAGCAGCTATTAGCCCATGCCGAAACCCAATACGATCTTGTCATCCTAGACACCCCTGTTGTGCTGGGCTCAGCAGATGTCCTCCAGCTGTCATCCTTATGCAAGGCTGGGGTGATGATCAGTCGACTGGAGCGTGTGACTCAAGACGACTTGACTGAAGCGATGCTGATGCTGAGTGCGGTCAATATGGTCGGCATCGTCGCTAACAAATACCAAGATGGTCACAAGCCAGACGTACGGCGCAACTCTGACAACTCGTCAGCGACGCCCCCCACAGGGAACCTGTCGTTTGGCTCAAGCATGGCTCAGTTTGTAGCCAATGGACCTATTTGGAAGCGGCTGTTCACCGTGTCTTCTGTGGGGGCAGGTATGGTGGCGTCGGCTTCCCTCATGCAGGAGCAGCTGTCCGACACGCAGCCCACGCCACCAACACCAACACCACCTGCCGCGCGGACTAAGGGGGAAGCAGCGGCGCAATCCCCATCGCAGCCATCACCATCCAGTCAATTCAACGCTGCCCTAACGAACGATGGCGTGACTGCTCTACACCTGCCGCAATGGTCATAGGCCAGAGCACCGCTAACTGCAAGCCATCGGTAGTGAAGGCGATCGCCAGCGTGTCTTAGGAGTTCATGGACTGAGGAATGCGCTCCGCTTAATGGGTCAGGTTAATCGGGCAAGCGTTGGTGCTGCGCCTGCTTTACAGCATCGTTAACGAGTAACGTCAGCCCGCTTTGTGACCTACATAACAGAACGAAACGACGCTGTCGCCTGATGATCTAATCTTCTGGCAAACGTTCGAAAAAAGTTTGCCGCTGGGCAGGTCTGATACGTTGAACGTCAAGCCCCCTTTAAAGTTCATATGCGTAAACGTTGTGCGCGTAGACTAATAGGGCTTACGCACATAAAGTCTTTACTGCCAGATGTAGCGTAGGGATTCCTCCTGCCTCCCCTTTTTTGAGAGGGCAAAGGCGGGGGACGACAAGATGTATAAGGAACATGCTATTTACGTCAGTCCGAACTAAAAGATTCTGACCCAGCCTGTTAACCGCATTTCTAAGGAGACAGCCTCTGTGAACCGCAACCGCATCCCATCACTTTCCCGGCGACAAGTCATTCGAGGGCTGCTCGCAACCACCGCGTTTGGAGCCACGCTGAAGTTCAGTACCGGATGTGCCTCCTCTCCCGATGGAGCGGCCAACGGGTCAGCCAGCGGCGGCGAAGAGGACTTGATGGTGGGGTTCATCTACGTTGGCCCTAAGGACGACTACGGCTACAACCAGTCCCACGCTGAAGGCGCCGAAGTCATGGTGTCTAGCGTCTCTGGGGTCAACATTGTGGAAGAAGCCAACGTGCCGGAAACCACCGCCGTGGCTGAATCCATGCGCAGCATGATCGACATTGACGGCGTCTCTGTTCTCTTCCCCACCTCATTCGGCTACTTCGACCCCCACATCCTCAAGATGGCTGAAGAGTACCCCGACGTGCAGTTTTTCCACTGCGGCGGGCTGTACCAAGAGGGAGAACACCCCAACAACGTGGCCAGCTACTTCGGCTACATTGACGAGGCCCAGTATGTGGCGGGCGTGGTGGCGGCGCTGACGGCCCAAAACGGCAAGATGGGCTTTGTGGCCGCTAAGCCCATTCCCCAGGTGCTGCGCAACATCAACAGCTTTACCCTGGGCGCTCGCAGCGTCAACCCTGACGCCACCACTCAAGTTATCTTTACCGGCAACTGGGCCGAGCCTATTAAAGAAGCGGAAGCCGTTAACAGCATGGCGGATCAGGGGGTTGAAGTGGTGACTTGCCATGTGGACAGCCCTAAAGTGGTGGTCGAGACCGCAGCCAAGCGCGGCATGTTCGTTTCGGGCTACCACGCTAGCCAAATGGCTCTGGCCCCAGAGCTCTATCTCACCGGGGCGGAGTGGAACTGGGGCGAACTTTACACGCAGCTCGCCGAAGAGATTAAAGCCGGTAAAACCATCATGGCTGGCGATATCCCCCACCTGCTGCGGGGTGGCCTCAAAGATGGCTACTGTACGATGTCGGACTACGGCCCGGCGGTGAGCGCTGAGGCCCAGGAGCAGGCCGAAGCCGTGAAGGCCGAATTTATGGACGGCAGCAAGGTGATCTACCAGGGCGAAATCAAGGACAACCAGGGGAACGTGGTGGTTTCCGGTGAGGAATCTCTGAAGCAGCAGGAGCCTAAGCTAGAGCAGATGGACTACCTGGTGGAAGGCGTCATCGGCTCTGTGGGGGCGTAATGGCAACCCAGGCCTGGCGGCAAAAGTTGGAGGGCGTTCTCAGTCCCGTTGGCGCGATTCTGGCCTCGCTGGTTCTGTTCGGTCTCTTTTGCGCGGCGGTGGGGGCCAATCCCTTTGGAGTCTATGCCTCCATTTGGAAAGCGGCCTTCGGCAAATGGAGCACCTTTCAAAACAGCCTGATTCGCGCCGCGCCGCTGATGCTGTCGTCCCTCTGTACGGCGCTACCGGCGCAGCTAGGTCTAGTCATTATCGGCAATGAGGGGGCGCTGGTGATGGGCGGGGTCGCTGCGGTGGCTGTTGGGCTGGCCCTTCAGTCTGCCCCCGTGCTGGTGGTGCAGCTGG
>JBARYO010000624.1:0-1761 GCA_049647905.1 Elainellaceae cyanobacterium
ATGTGGAAGTCTTTGTTTTGAAGTGCCCAATCTCCAAGGCGTTAAACGATAAAGGCGACATCGTCGATTTGACGGCAAGGCTGGTGGCCTAAGATGTTGACCTTGCGGCGGGTATGGGCACTCATGGGGTAAAACCGCACCTGGTCTTCCTCGGCGTTGATGTACTTGGTCAGCTTGCGCTCCAGCATTTCGTACTGGTTGTCGTTTAGCAGGCACTCAAACACCGACTTTTGGACCCGCATCCCGTAACCTTCCAGCAAATGAGCCACCCGATTGCGGCGGCGGTCCAGCACCACGTCGTAGCAGATTAAGTAGAACATTTCTACTGCTCCCAGCGCATGGGCCGATAGACGTCGCGATCGCCCATCAGACAGCCCACATACTCCCACACCTGCAGCTCTAGGCAGCGGCGATAGGTCACCTTGTGGCCCGTGTGGGGATGGGTGATGCCCTTTTGCAGGGTGCTTTCCCAATGCTTGAGAAACTTTTTGAGCGCATCGGGATATAGATACACCCCGCCCCGCCCATCCGGCGGCGTAAAGTCTTCCTCGGTGAAGATATTGGAGTTGATGAGATAGGCCACAAACGAATCGACGATGCCTGCGCGAAACTCCTCAACTAGGTCGCACACCAGCGACGGGCGATTCTTCTGAGGCTGATGCAGGTTGCCGAAGTGGGTATGTAAGCCCACTGCTTCCACCATAGAGTGCAGATTCTGGGAGAGCAGTGTATAGCCGAGGCTCAGCAAGCTATTGGCCGGGTCAGTGGGCGGGCGGCGGGTGCGCTTTTCAAAGGGGAACTTGCCCTTGAGAAGCTTGGCGTAGGCACCGAAGTAGAGGTTGGCCCCATGGCCCTCGTAGCCCATCATCGATGCAATGGTGTCAGCTTCAGAAATCTTGGGCATCAGCTCAGCGAGCTCGGCGATCGCTTTCTCCACCTCGTCACTTTTCCGCCGACGGGCTAGGCGCTTCAGCAGCACCCGGCTGTTGTGCAGCTTCCCGAGAATGATACTTTGGGCCTGACGGATGGCGAACTCCGGGTCGAGGGACTTTTGCACCTGCTCGGTGAGGTAGTCGACTTGGGCGTGGCCTTCGGTGTGCAGGCGGCCAAAGTAGCGGCCATTGGTGGCCAAATACAGTACCGGAATCCGCCGCCTGAGGGCCAATCCGACCGCGCCGTGGGAGACGTTGCAGCAGCCAAACAGCACAATGTGGCTGACCCGGTTGGCGGGTACGCTGCAGCGCACCTCCTGCTCATGAATTACCTGGAACTGCTGGTGCTTGACCTTGAGGTAAGCCCCTTGATCGCTGACATAAAGCGTGGTCATATCGTCACTCCAATAGTGTTCTGGTGCGAAAGCTGCCCTTTGTTTGGAAGATCTAACAATGCTGCAAGCTTTGGGCGGGCCGACGCTGGGGGCTGGGGGCTTACGCTGTTTGGGCTTAGCCGGTTTCTTGCGCTCCGGCGCTTGCACCTGGCCATTGCAAAACTGGTGGCCCAAGAAGGTGAATGCTTCTCCCGGTGCGATGATGCGCGTTTTTTCGGGGTGCAGGGTGAGGTAAAGATCTGCAATCCAGTCCTGCATCAGCGACAGCGAGCGGCTGGCCTCTAGCAAGCTGTGGCACACCGCCACGCAGTCATCTCCGTAGCGCACCAGGTGGATGTCGGCGTCCAGGCAGCGGTGGTCAAACTCATTCAGGTAAAGGTTGGCCAGCGCCCCGGAGAGTACGCCCCCCTGCAGTACACCTTTATGGGTGCGGC
>JBARYO010000625.1:0-1637 GCA_049647905.1 Elainellaceae cyanobacterium
GAACGGCTCCCAGAAGTCGCGGCCCCATGGGCGCGTAAAACAGCTCGCTTGGTGCAGCATTTGCAGGCCATTGGCTTGGCGCTCGGCGGTGCTGCCGGGGCTCGCCTGGGGATGCGGTTAGGCTATCGGAGTTGTGGCAGTACGCTACTCAATCATCTCAAATCGCTGCCACTGCCGCAGTTTGATGTCCCCAAAGTGTTGGGCGTCGATGACTTTGCCTTCCGGAAGGGCCACCATTACGGCACTATTTTGGTTGATTTAGAAACCCATCAGCCGATTGCCCTCCTCTGCGACCGCAAAGCCGAGACCTTAGTCACCTGGCTCGAAGCCCATCCAGGCATCGAAGTGCTCTCCCGTGACCGCTCCAAAACCTACCGCAATGCGATGAGCGAAGGTGCCCCGGATGCCCTGCAAGTGGCAGATCGCTTTCACTTGGTCAAGAACTTAAGTGAAACCCTAGAGCAAGCGTTTGGCAGCTATCGCAGTGAGCTGAAAGCCGCTGAACAATCCCAGCATCAAGACAGCGTCACCGAGGCTCCTGAAAAAACCGTCTTGGCGATTGCCAAGCCCACCGCCACCGAGCAGTCGCAGCAACGAATACGGCAGAATCAACGCCGCAAGATAGAACAACAGAAGACCATCAAAGCCTTACGAGCGCAGGGCTGGATGCAAGCTGCGATTGCCCAGAAGGTGGGCGTCAGTCTCAAGACGGTGGAACGCTACAGCCGCTTGCCCGATTTTCCTGAAACCCCTGCTCGTCATTCGACGTTTGGACGGAGTGTGCTCGACCCGTATAAGCCACAGCTTTTAGAGTGGTGGAATCAGGGCATCAGAGAGCCGAGTATCTTGATGAAATTGCTCGCACCCTGTGGGTTTGAAGGCTCGCTTCGCACCCTACAGCGCTACATCAGCGGGTTGCGCGAAGCTCAGGGACTACCGCCTGTCAGGACTAAAGTTAATCAAGCGCTGCCGAAAGTGGTTGATCCGCAGACGCCGCCCTTTACCCCGCGTCAAGCCGCCTACTTAGTGGTGCTCAGACCCGAGAACCGCCAGGCAGAAGAGACTGACTTACTCGACCATCTGGCCAAGCAGCATGAAGACTTAGCCCGGTTAATTGAACTGGCTGATGAGTTCTTAGAGCTACTGAGGAAACGGCAGCCAGATGCCTTTGATGATTGGCTAGTGAAAGCAGCAGGATGTATCATCAAACCTCTGAAAACGTTTGTCAAAGGACTATTCAACGATTATGCTGCGGTCAAAGCCAGCTTGATGGGTGAGGTTAGCAATGGCCCCGTCGAGGGGTTGAACAACAAGTTGAAGATGCTCAAACGACAGATGTACGGCAGGGCTAGCTTAGAGTTACTCGAAAAGCGACTCGTTATGGCTGCATGACCCTGATAGCAAGCGATTTTCTGACTTCACCAAAAGCTGGGAAGAGCCCCAATACCTTGACATTTAACAACGTCTCCTACAAGGACAGGAAAGCCGTCGCAGCTGACCTCAAGAGCGTCTACCGGGCGGCCACTGACGCTGACGCTGAGCAGGCACTCATCGAGTTTGCGGAGCGCTGGGACCCGAAGTACCCGATGATTAGCAAGTCATGGCTGAGCCACTGGCAGAGAATTATCCCCTTCTTC
>JBARYO010000626.1:0-7358 GCA_049647905.1 Elainellaceae cyanobacterium
ACTTTGACCTGTATCGCCTAACGGCGGAGCAAGTGCCCGCGCTTGCGCCAGATAGCTATTGGGACGGCGGCGAGTCGCCCTTGGGCATTGTTCTGATTGAATGGTGCGATCGCCTCCCCTACCGTCCGGAAGCGGCCCTCAATATCTCTTTAGAGGCGATCGCACCGGGTGACGCATCCTTGGAAGCCGCCGAAAACGACCTCGGGCGCGTCGCAACCCTGACGCTGACAGGGCGCTCTGACATCTCCTTAGAGGCGATCGCCGTGGGGGTTGAAGCGCACCCATAACCGTGACCTACAATAGGCATGAATCCTCAGCCGCCAGCCCACCCCATGACGACCCTTCGCTTCGGCATTGCCACAGACCTTCATATTGCGCTGCCCCACACGGTTCCCCAAACCACCCACCGGTTTCACCGCACGGAACACAGCATCGCAACCTTCGAAGCCGCACTGTCCAAGTTTGCCGAGTGCGACCTCGACGTTTTGCTGCTCTCGGGCGATCTGACCCAGCATGGTGAAATCGACAATCACGCTTGGCTGTCCCACCGGCTCTCGCAGCTGCCGTATCCGGTCTACGTCATACCGGGAAACCACGACATCATTACCACCCAGGGCAGCGATACCACCGTCAGCGCCGATGCGTTCCGTCACTATTACGGAGCCTACGGCTATGCGGATGCCGACCAGCTCTATTACACCCGCGTTATTGCCCCCCAGGTGCGGCTTGTCGGCCTCAATTCCGTCTTTTTTCAAGGGGAGGAACAGACCTATGCCGGGCGGCTCGACGACGCCCAGCTGCGGTGGCTTGTTGAGGTCTTAGAAGCATCTGAAAACGAGCTCGTCATGGTGATGGTGCATCACAACGTGGTTGAGCATTTACCTGGCCAGGCGAAAAGCCACCTGGGACAACGCTACATGCTGCAGAATGCGCCAGAGCTGCTGGACATTCTGTCCCGCTATGGTGTTCAGCTGATCTTTACGGGGCACCTCCATGTCCAAGATGTGGCCCAGGCGAGTTATCCTCAGCCCATTTACGATATCGCCACAGGCTCAACCGTGAGCTATCCCCATCCCTTCCGAATCATGGAATACCATGAGACGGCTTCAGGAGTGGGGCAGCTGCAGATCGAGTCGCACCGCGTGCGGCAGATACCCGGCATTGATTGCCTTCAAGAAGAGTCACGGGAGTTTATGGCCGATCGCTCTTATCCGTTCATCGAGCGGCTGCTAACCGACGACCCGCTTGGACTAGATGAGGCGACGGCGAGCAAGCTACTGCCGGAGTTGAGGTATTTCTGGGCAGACATCGCTCGGGGCGATGCTGAGTTTCACTTTCCTCATTTTGAGCCCGCCGTGCGCCAGTACTTTGAGCAATTTAGCTGCAAAGCGCCTATGGACAACGCCACAACGCTCCAGCTCACACATCCGATAGAGACGCCTCTGGTATTTCTGCCGTGACGCCCAGCCTAGCCAACATTTGATCAAAGCGCCGCTCAGCAAGACTCAAGTCATCTGACGGTGCTCCAGTTTCGCCCTGGCTGGGGGCTTGGCTTATGTTGGGATAGCCCAGCTGCTTAACGGTCCCCCGCAGCCGACTAGACAGGAGGATAGCCAATGCCCGATAAAACCGAGCGGCGAAACCGACATCCTGATGGAGCTTTTGGGTCAACGCCTCACGGGGAATGGCCAGGACAGTAGAACGCTCGAATGTTTTGACTGTCGCTGACGGCGATCGCGCTTCGACAAATGACATCTCGCCAATAATATCGCCGCTGCGGAGTCGGGCAATTTCTTTGTTCCCCATGGCTGCGATGGACACCACGACAGTGCCTTGAAGCATGATGTAGAGCGTCTCGACGGGCTTGCTCTCCCAAATCAGGACAGTGCCCAAAGCAACATCGCGCCGCTCCCCGACCTGAATAAGCCAGTCAATATCAGCTTGGTCCAGTTCGCGGAGAAAAAAGAGTACTTTTTGCATTGTTAACGGCCACTAGACTCAACATGCGGACAACTGAAATCCGGCCTTTCACCATTACAACATTACAGTCACATAAATTACAGGCACGTGAACAGACCTGGCAGATTGACCTGAAGGCGCGGGAAAAGGCGCAATGCAATGTATGGCAGGAAGATACTACTTAAGGCTAAAGGTAATACACTTTTCTACATGCCCATTATGCACCATTTGATGATTCGCGACAAAATTTGTCGAAACCACACGCACAATAGCATTGCGACATCAACAGCTGTGTCTGCTTCGACATCTTGGCGCTGCCACAGCGCTTTTACAGGCTGATCGGTCCCAGACCAGTGCTTTCGCTGGCGTTAGCTGCCCTTTAGTAGTTACTTCTTATACGAAAACTGATGCCCGGAGAGCCCGTAGCAATTCGGTGGCCCAGTCAGGTTTTGTGTCACTATCAGCGCTTGTGCCCACGGCATCCTGTAAATCATCTTTCTGGTTTCAGCACTCGACTCGGCGCAAGGCTTGGTAACTCGGGTGCTCAGCAATAAATTGACCTCGAATCGCATAATCCAGCAGAACAACAGGATGAATCACCGGAACCGGGTTCTGCCGCTGCCGCAGATGCTGACTGATCTGGAGCGCACAGCCGGGATTTGAAGAAGCGATCGCCATCGCGCCGGTGTTGAGCAAATTCTCCACCTTCTGCTGACCTAGCTCTTCTGCCACCTCGGGCTGAAGCATGTTGTACACGCCAGCGCTGCCGCAGCAGAGGGCGGCATCAAGAGGTTCTCTCAGCTCTAGGCCAGGGATTTGCCGCAGCAGCTGACGGGGTTGCAGGCTGATCTGTTGGCCGTGCAGCAGGTGGCAGGCATCTTGATACACCACCGGAAACGGCTCTGGCTGCAGCGGCGACAGGGGCGCAGTGAGGGGAATGGCGGCCAGGAACTCCTGTACATCTCGCACCTTGCTGGCAAAGGTGGCCGCCTTTTGGCGATAGTCGGGGTCGTCCTGCAGCATGTGACCATATTCTTTGAGGGTGTGGCCACAGCCCGCCGCGTTGATGATGATGGCGTCCAAATCAAGGTCGGCAAAGCTGTCAATCATCTGCCGCGCCATCCCCTCTGCCTGCTGGACTTCTCCCTGATGCTGGGGTAGGGCCGCACAGCAGCCTTGATTGTCGGGGATATAGACGTCACAGCCGTTGGCGGTCAATACACGCACCGTGGCGTCATTCACCTCTGAGAACAGGAGGCGCTGCACACAACCCTGGATCAACCCTACCCGATAGCGGCGATCGCCCTGGGCCGGAACCCGCGTTGGCATCGGCGGGCGAAAGGCCGAAGTGGGAATGGGGGGCAGCAGTGCGTCCATTGCCGCAACCTGAGGAGAAAGGCGCTTGAGGAGAGGCGTCGCGCGGATCAGATCCTGCAGGCCGGTCCGCTGATAGAGGAACAGAGGCACCAGCAGCGCCCGGAGCCGTTGCGGATAGGGGAAGAGAGAAAATATTGCGGTGCGAATGAGGCGATCGCGCCAAGAGCGGGGCTGGTTACGGGCGACCTGGGCACGGGTCGACTCGATGAGGCGATCGTAGCGGACGCCGGAAGGGCAGGCCGTGACGCAGGCCAGACAGCCTAGGCACGAGTCGAAGTGTTGCGCGGTGGTGCCAGCGAGATCAATTCGCCCGTCGTTGACGGCATCCATCAGGTAGATGCGGCCACGGGGAGAATCCATCTCGGTGCCCAAGGTCCGATAGCTGGGACAGGTGGTGAGGCAGAAGCCGCAGTGGACGCAGGCATCAATTAGGGCCGGATCTGGCGGGTGTTGACTGTCGAAGCCTTGGGTAGGGGCATCTGGCATGGTGGTGGTTTCCAAGTTGGGAGAAAATATGGGCGGGGCCAGCGAGCTATAACGCTATGGTTACACGAGGAATCGACCGGGGCTAAGGCGGTTGTCGGGGTCGAACTGCTGTTTGATGCGGCGCATGAGCGGTAGGGCGTTGCCAGCATAGCCCCAGATGTCGAGGGTGGGTTTCCAGTCTGTCGGAGCCACCATGACAGACAAAAAACCGCCCTGAGTTTGGTATAGGGCGCGAATTGGGGCAAGTTGTCCAGCATCCTGCAGGTCTAGGCTAATCCAACCAATACCACTACTGACGTGGGTGATGGAGCAGGCTCCCGGCGCGATCGCCTCAAGCTGCTGCTGCGTCTTGACGGCGGCTGCTGGCGGTAGGCCAACTTTAGCGGTCACCAGCCCGCCGCTGGCTGTCACGCTGGCGTGATCGTGCTGGGGCTGCAGCTGCTGCCAGAGATCTTGTTCCACCTGATCGATCACCGTCACCGACAATAGGCCCAAGGCGTTGGCCATGCGGGATAGAACGTCCACCTGGCCCTCAACCCCGATAGCCACGCTTTGAATCCGCACAAGAACCCCAGCCTGGGGACCAGATGCTGGGTCATAGCCCAACCGCGCCAGGGTCATAGCATTGACCAGCGTCAAGCCCGTCGGCGTTAGCTGCGATTTCAGCGTTTGGGACAGCAGCGTTTCCAGGGCGGATGGCTCTCCCATAATCACCAGGGTTTTTGAGGTCTCAGGCTGGGAATAAATGCGAAAGGTGGCCTCGCTGATCATCGCCAAGCTGCCCCATGACCCCGTCAGGAGCTTCATCAGATCGTAGCCCGCCACATTCTTCACCACTCGCCCACCCGCCTTGGCCTGCTGCCCATCGGCACGCACTAGGGAAACGCCGATGAGCATGTCCCGAATGCCGCCATAGCCCTGCCGCGTCCAGCCCGTGTCGGCGGTGGCGATCGCACCACCTAGGGTAGCCTGCTGAGGATAGGCTGGGTTGAAGCCAAAACATTGACGCTCTTTCTGCAGCTGTGGCAGAAGGGATGCGACTGTGGTTCCCGCTTCCGCCGTCACCGTCAAATCCCCCACGGCATGCTCCACAAGACGGTTAAGGCGGGCCGTACTTACCCCCAGATGCACGGGCTGGGCAAGGCCACCCCAAGCGAGCTTGCTGCCACTGCCGAGGGGCAAAACCGACCAATTTTCGGCCTGGGCAAGGGCAAGGGTATCCGCGAGTTCAGCTTGGGTCTCGGGATAGGCGATCGCCACCATAGGAGGCCGAGCCTTGTCCGGAGCGGCGATGGCAGCAGTAATCTCATTGCGCAGCTCGGCGTCGATGGCCTGCCACGGACGCAAGCGATCGCCCAGCATTTGTTCAGCGCGGTGGAGAACGGCATCTTCAGATTGAGGCGCAGCACCCATAGCATCGAGCATTTGACGGTACATTACGATCATCTCACACTTGCAAGGGACGCCGCATCATGGCGCAAGATAGTTCAATAGCGTTTTAGACCGTGTTTAGACCTCGTCCCAGGTTAGGACATGACTGTTGGTTGAGAACCATGTCTTGACGCCGTCTCGCAGGAGGGCATTGTGTTGAGTCGATTTTCCGGGCAGCGTGCCAAACTGGTCTACGGGGTTGCCCTTGGACTGCTATTAGTTTTGCTCACGCTGTCGCCTGGGCAGGCGCAAAGCCCTTGGGAAAAACTATTGACACCGCCGACGTCAACAGCGCCGGATTCAGAATCAGCGCCTTCTGAGGCAGACATCGAGGCTGGGGCAGACATCGAGGCCAGCCGCGAGACAGCATCTGGGAACGCTGCAACCAGCCCGACAAGCAGTCTATCCAATGCGCCGACACAAGACGACTCGACGATTGAGCGAGCCACCGTCACTTTAGATGGACGTAAGCTGTTCACCGTAACAGCGCAGGACAGTCAGACCGCTCAGAGCCGGGCTGAGAAAATCACTCAACAGCTTCAGTCTTATGTCAGTCAGACGCCGCTGCCCAAGGTCACCGTGCAGCAGACTGAAAAAAGGGTGTCTATTTTGGTGGATGAAGCTCTCCTAGTACGCATCACCACAGCCGATGGTCAGTTGGATGACAGCGGCGCTGTCATTCCCCCATCTCAACTCGCGCGGATATGGGCAAAGGATATCCGCCAGGCGCTGGAGCAGGCCCAACAGCAGCGGACGCCTGAGTCGCGACGGAAATCATTCATCATTGCCGGCACGGTTTTGGCGCTAGCAGCGCTAATGTACTGGTGGACGCGCCGGTTCCAAAAGCAAATTGCCACCCACTTGATTGAGCAGATTCGCGATCTGCTATCCGGTAACGCAGACGATTCATCAGTGCCCCAGCTGCTCAACCTGCTGGCGGGAATCGGGCTCATTCTGGCTCGGATGGCGCTTGTCGTAGCGGCTATCGCCTACGCCATCAGTCTTTTCCCCACCGTCAGCGGCCCAGTCTACATGATTGGTCGGCGCGTCTTAGACAGCTTTGTGTCCCGGATTTTCCCTCTGGGGAACAAAACATATTCTGCTGTGGACCTGCTGATTTTGGCCGTAGCTCTAGTGGGGGTCGTCATCGGGGCGCGGCTGCTGTCCAATCTCCTGCGATCGCGAGTGTTGAGTATTGCTGGGCTCAGCTCAGGCTCTCAGGCGGCGATCGCCACCCTCAGCAGCTATACCCTAATTGCCCTCGGCAGCATTGTGCTGCTGCAGGTCTGGGGGCTAGATCTCAGCTCCTTGACTCTGCTGGCAAGCGCTCTGAGCTTCGGAATTGGCTTTGGACTGCAAAATATTGCCCGTGACTTTGGCAGTGGGTTGATCCTGCTCTTCGAGCGGCCCATCCAGGTGGGGGATTTTTTAGAGGTGGGAGACTTTGTCGGCACCGTCAATCAAATCGGAGCCCGCAGCACCCATATCAAAACCCTGGACCAGATTTCGGTCATCGTCCCCAACTCCTATTTCTTGGAAAATCAGGTGATCAATTGGAGCCATGAGAATCCCCTATCCCGCATCGCTATTCCAGTCGGGGTATCCTACAACGCTGACCCAAACATGGTGCGTGAGGTGCTACTGGAGGCGGGACGCGACCAAAGTCGCGTTGTCAAAATGCCGCCGCCGCAGGTCTTCTTCAAGGGCTTCGGCGATAGTGCCCTGGATTTCGAACTCTTGGTGTGGATTGTGGAGCCCAATCGCCATCCCACCATCAAAAGCGACCTCTACTTCACTATTTTTGCGCTCCTAGCCCAGAAAGGTATCGAAATTCCCTTCCCGCAGCAGGACTTGCATATTCGCAGCGGTAGTCTGCCTGTCAACCTGGGATCACCCGATGGCATGAGGCAAAGTTATCCATCGACAGAGAAGATAGACCCAGTTAACTAGGCCAGTTACTCAACTGGCCTAGTAGTCGCATTCGCTTAGTGGTCTGAATCAAGAAACCTGCGCAGCAGGATGGGACGCGATCGCAAGACTGTGGGCTTGATGCGACAAAACCTTAAAAATATATAAATTTTGTTAGAATTTGGAAGCCTTTGTGC
>JBARYO010000627.1:0-1737 GCA_049647905.1 Elainellaceae cyanobacterium
GATTTCGCATCTTCTCGGAGCGATACCGAAATCGACGGCGGCGGTTTGGGTTGAGATTGCACCTGATAGCCGGAATCCTCAACTACGAAAATCCCCTCGCTATTTGATTCGCGCAAGAGGTCTAATGTCTCGCTCGGTCAGGATACCAACTAATTTTTGTTGCTCAACAGCCAGCACGCAGGTTGATCGAGCTTTGTGCATTGCCAATACGGCGTCTGAGACAGAAGACTGGGGCGATAGAATAATAGGATCAGGCTGGATGATAGATTCGACGACATCCTCTAAAATTTTGTCATCCTGCATCCACGTCGATATGGCGATACTAAATTGATCGTGGAGTGTAAGTGAGAGGGAGGGACGGGCTGCGCCCGTCCCTCCCTCTCATAAATCATCCAGGATTGCTATATGAGGGTTTCGAGGGAATCGTCGATAGCAATCATAGCCAGATTTCTCTACTTCCAAAAAAAAATGGGCGATAATTCGATGTGGGCAGCGATGGGCGGGATGTTGCTGAAGCCAGTATAAAAGCAGAATAGTTTTCTGATTTCACGCCAGTCTCGGCCACGATCTTAGGCTAGAAGATCTCGGATCAAGCATGAGTATGATACTTTTGCCTATCTCCACACCCTATCCTCATCCTGTATGGTTTTCTACGGGGCGGATGAGGTACGACTATGCGCACTCATTTGGTCTACTCTGCATAAGTTAAAAACTCTTCGAGGTCTATTCTTATCTATTATGGATTACCAAATTGCCATGCATTACTCCGCCCTACCCAAACCAGTGCTCAGCTCGGATCAGGCTGCCGGGATAAAATAGCGTCCAAGTATTTTGTGAAGTACCGAAACTATTAAGTTTTGAAGAAGAGAGCGATTGCCCGCGCACATATCCTCAAGCAGTCGCTAGCTTAGGAAGCATCAACCTACCTATTCAACCTTTCACCTAGCCTCTCAACTAAACGCTTGCCAATAGACAATCCTCTTATTCCTGCGAATTTCGTCATGTCAAAACTCTCTTTTAAGTTTGCGATTGACAGCGGTTTAGCCTTGATAGTGGCCCTTGGCGCTGGTGCGCCCCTAGCGCAATCTGCCTTGGCTCAGTTAGAGACCCCACCCGCTGAAAATCAATCAGA
Organism: Elainellaceae cyanobacterium; assembly: GCA_049647905.1. Lineage (GTDB taxonomy): Bacteria > Cyanobacteriota > Cyanobacteriia > CAKZMO01 > CAKZMO01 > JBCCAG01. Next base: position 1,133 of record JBARYO010000627.1, read on the forward strand.
TCCTCAATCAGTAGATAGCCATCAGGTATCAGCCTCAGCGCTGGCAGATCTTGCCTTTGGATACGCGATCGCCCAGCAACCCCAAACGGCCATCTCGCTGCTAGAACGAGCAGAAGCTTACGAAGGCGGAGCTTGTAAAGAAGCCAACATCTGGTTGAAAATTGGCGTTGGCTATCGTGCGGCAGGGCAGCTGGAAAAAGGAGAAGCGTTTCTTGCTCAGGCCGGTGAGACCATGGCGCTACGAGAGCAAGAGAACTGCGCAGGCAGTGGGACCTCTCCCAGCGCATCTATAGCAAATCGAATCGTAGAATATGCCGAAGCAGGCCATTTAGATCTGGCTTTATACATCGCGCAGAGCGTTGATGCCTCGTTTCATTCGCTCACCGCAGCGTTTGTTGCAGTACAGGTTGCCGAAGAATCTTACGAGGCTGGGCGGCAAAAAGAAGCCAAGGAAAGCCTAACGCGCTCGATTCAGGGAATCACTGAAATGGCAGGGCAAGAAGCCGATCCTGCTATTGCTAACCAGACAATCCTCGGAGCCGCAGGGTACTTTAGCTCAGAGGGAAATGCTGAGCTATCGAAATTTGTTTTAGAAGAAAGCGACC
>JBARYO010000628.1:0-6903 GCA_049647905.1 Elainellaceae cyanobacterium
AAAGAGCACGACCAGATTGCACCGACGGCTTCCCGAGACGACTTGCTCGCGCAGCACCAGCAGGTCTCTGCGCAGCTCCAAGCTGACGTGGAGGAGATGATGCGCCAACCCATACAACGCTTGACGCCGCACATCGAGCAGGCTATTACGGAATACCCGCTGCGGCTGACCTACGTGAAACCATGGGTTACCAAAGCCCATCGCCTGCAGATGGTGCAGGGCCGGCACCAGACGCTACAGTTCCTAGCTCAGAATCTGCAGCAGCAGCAGCAGGATTGGCACCAGCTGGCGCAGCGCGAGGCATTTCTCAAAACAGATATTGCCCATGCTGAACAGGCCATAGAAGCTTATACGGTCCAGGCACAGCGGCTACAGAACCACCTCCATGCCGACCAGCAGGTGGTCACGCCGCCAGACGCCATCAGCGCTCGCTAGCTCATTCAATTAACCCGCAGCCAACCCGACCCCCGGCGTTCCCCGTCGGCTGCCCGAAGTCGTCACGATCCGCGTGAAGAATAACCGCAAGGTCAGCGATCGCCGGAGCATTGCCTGAAATTGACAGGCCAGGAATGGTCTCGGTCAACCTGCCGCTGCCGCTAGCGGAGATGAAGATGTTGCCTAAATCACCGGCATGGGCATCGCTGAGGCCCTCCGATGGTAGGTAGCCATGCTTGACAGCCGTAGGATTGTAGTGGCCCCCCGCAGCTTTGCCCCCATCAGCGCAGCTGCCCGCTTCATGAATATGAAAGCCGTGGTAACCCGGAGAAACACCGCTCAAGGATACAGAGACCTCTAGACCATCTGCTGTTTCAGTGAATGTTGCTTCACCTAATGTCTTGTCGGGCTCCGAGGTACTCATAACAACAGCCTGGGCCGTTGCGGCTTGGGCCAACTCATTTGCAGCTGGCGTGTCTGCAGCCGCAGGAATAGAGGCCCCAAGTACCGCTAAAAGGACAACGGCTAAACCAGCAACAATGCCACGTAAACTAAACTGGATTGGGTAGGTGAAGCGCATGACAGAATAATGCAATTTAAAGTTGCCCCGATTCTATCATTTGGATCAGGTGTCGTCTGTCGTCATGGCGCTAACGTCAAACTGTCGCTGAGGGAGAGGACAGAGGCGATCGCCTGCAGCTTCATGTTGATTTCAGTCCATTCTCGGTTAGGCACCGAGCCTCGCACAATGCCAGCACCGGCATACAGCCGAATGCGGGTGTCATCAATCAGCGCTGAGCGGATGCCAACAATAAACTCACTCTCCCGCTGCTGATTGATCCAGCCGAGGGGAGCCGCGTAAAGCGATCGCTCAAATGGCTCATGCTCAGCGATGGCGTCACAGGCGGCTTGCTGCGGTAGCCCTGCCATAGCGGGTGTGGGATGGAGACTTGCGACAATTTGTAGCGGATGAATATCGGCTGGGACAGCAGCCGTGAGGGGAGTATGCAGGTGCTGAATGTTGGCAAGCCGCAAAATTTCGGGGCGCGATGACCAGGACGGCTGCAGCCCAAGCTGACGTAACTGTCCAACAATAAAATCGGCCACAATCCGGTGCTCATGCAGCTCTTTATCGCTGCGGCGCAGCGCCTCCCCTAGTTTGCGATCCGCTGCCGCCGTGTTTCCCCGGGGGGATGATCCGGCGATCGCATTGGTGGACAGCTGCTGCTGCCGAATCCGAAACAGCCGTTCGGGGCTGGCTCCCAAAAAAAGCTGTTCGCCGCAGCGCGTTGCAAAAATATGGCATCCGCTGTAACTGTGCCGCAGCATCCGCAGCGCCGTCACCGCAGAAAAAGGCGATCGGCTGGTGAGATCAATGGTACTGGCGAGCACGACCTTGACAAGGCGGCGACGCTCAATCGCCTCCAAAAGAGATGCAACACTGTGGAGAAACTGCTGGTGCTGTTGGCGCGTAGGCGTCGGAACGCGCCTAACCTGGGGCCGCAGATGCGGTAGCTCAATCTGGGGCAACATTGCCAGCTGGCGTAGACTACTGTAGCGCTGCCAAATCGTTTTGCAGACGGCCTTTACGGTTGACGGATGGCTGACCTCGCTCAAGCGAACATTGGCGGTAAAGCGATAAATGGCGCGCTGCTGACTCACTTGCCACCGAGGAACATGCAGATGAGCTGCTGGCGCGGGGGGCCAGGGCTGCCGGTGTTGAATGGGCCGTTCTCGGGTGCCATCATCAAAGGTAAAGCGGCAGAGGACATGTGTTCCAGAGGCTGTAGCTAGCCCAATGGCATGGGTATGATTTAGCCAGTCTTCAGTAATCTCCTGCCCATGCTCAAACCGAGCCGGTCCTTTTCCCGTCCATTGCGCTACGCACCCCGTTGCAGCCAATCCCTCAGCCAGACCAGGATTCTCCCAGTAAAATTCGTGACCGTCCGCCTGTAGGTCGACCAGCGCTGCGATCAAGTCAAGGGGAGGCAATGGCAGCGACAAGCTAATCAAATGTTCGGGCTCTCCGATGCCCCTTGAGCGTGATGGGGCTCTCTGAGAACGGGGCGTTGGCCAGTGTCCGCCCGCCGCCGCGCAAATTGCATTGAAGACGTCGGTTTCGGTGGGAGCGGTCACCGGGTGTCGATACGCAACAGTCATGAACTACTACTCGTGCTGGTGGCTAGGCGATCGCGACGCTCTGTCGCTAGACGCCCATGGGTCGTACGCAATAGATCCATCTAGATTTCACCGGGCAATTTTTTGCAAGCCGTACTTAACGATATGCAACGTCTGGGTTGCAAAGAGGCCAGTTTTCTCACACTTCTTAACGTTTAGAGGGCTGGCTGCAGCAGAAACACCCGCTGAGCCGCCCGAGTGACGCCAACATACAGCAGCTGATTACGTTCGTCGATGTTGGGGTTGATGCCGATATTGGGGATGTCAATAAACGCGTTTTGAAACGTTGACCCCTGTGATTTGTGGATGGTCAAGCAGTAGGCATAGCTGACGTCGTGAAAAAGACTTTTTAGCTCCCAGAACTCTTGCCAGCGGCGCTCTGCGGCGTACTTCTGCAGCAGCGAGTCAAACAGCCCTCGGCTACGGTCATGAAGTACCGTCAAACTGCGGTTCTTATCTCCATCGGTGATTACTTCTAGAAACCACACCTGCCACGGCCCCTCTTCTCCCTCAACGGCAACTAGCACCTCGCACTCCTCAGAATTCTGCAGGATGAGCGCATCCCCAACCCAGCAGGGGCTGTTGGCAACCAGCCGTTCCCCGGTAACAAATTGAGGGGCATCGCGGCCATAGAGAACGCCTCGCGCCGCTCGGTTGAGCTGGCTGACGCGGGCATTGGTATAGGCTAGGGCTCGGACATAGTCTGAGTCTCGTCGGTAGGCATCGCTTTGCAGAGCCTGAATGAGAAACCGTTTCCACTGGGGGCGGCGAAGGGCAAACACCCCCTGGGTGCGATCGCCATTGGTGTCGGTGGTAAACGGCGGTAGCTGGGTATGGAGATACTGTCGGATGGTGGTGGCGAGGGCTCCAATGGCCCCTCCGTAGCGCACCACCTCAGTCAAATCGCTGCGATCGTGAATTTGGCTAAACACCTTTGATTCGCTTTCATTGACGGGAGGAAGCTGGGCTGCATCGCCCACAAACAAAATCTGAGTGCGCTTGTAGAGGTCGGCGACAGAGGCCGTCAGCAGCAGCCACAGCTCCTCATCGATCATGGAGGCTTCATCCACAATGACCAGCTTGTAGCGGTCAAAGCGGTTCTCGCTACTCGCGTCAGGGCGAAACACCTGTTTGCCGGTTTGGGTATCGATTTCCGGTTTGAGGCCCAGCAGTTTGCAGCAGGTCATACTGTCGACCTCAAGGCCCCAATCTTCCGCCATTCCCATCAGCACCTTGGTGGCCTTGTTGCTGAAGGCCGTCAGCACCACCGGACGGCGATCGCCTGCTTGTCGCAGCTGATGGATCAGCGCTTGCATCAAGGTGGTTTTGCCCGTGCCTGCATAGCCCGTCAACAGGTAGAGCTTCTGGCGACTGTGGACAAACTCCAGCAGCTCCTCTAATGCCGCCTCCTGGTGGGGCGTCAGGTCAACCCAAGGGAGGTTAGGAGCCGCGTCACCTTCGGCTAGAGACGTCTGCGTTCCCTCAGCGTCGGGGGAGGCTCCATGCTCTAGGGATTGGGATAACGCCATCGCTGTACTCCGCATCAGGTGAAAAAATTAGTACATGAGATCTAGTCTGCCATACTGCGAGCAACATGCCCACGGGCCAAAATTTCAGCCTAGCGTCTACGTTCCATTCTCTGATTGGTCAGAACGCTCTACCCCAGATTGTACGCTAGACCGCAGGAGCGCACTCGAGAGCTGGCCATCAAACTGAATGGCTTGGTGTGGAGTGCCGATATCAATCCCCGCTTTGTCAAAGGCATTTTTGAGGCGACGACGGTATTCCCGCGCCACCTCCCATTGCTTTAGGGGTAGAGTTTTGATCCACAGACGCACCGTTGCCCCAGCGTGGCTCAGCTGGTCCACCCCCAACACGGTTGGCGGCTCCAGAATCAGATCATCCCAGGCAGGGTCATCATCTAGGGCCTGAGCAACGGCGCTGATAACGCCTAGGGCATCGTCAATGTTTGCGGCGTAGGATACATCAACGGTTAGATCGACCCTAGACCATTCCTTGGTCAGGTTTTGTACGACGGTGATGGACCCGTTTGGAACGGTAATCAGGCGACCTTCTTCGTTGCGCAGCTGGGTAATGCGTAGCCCCATATTCTCCACAAAGCCAGCCACCTCGCCCAAAATCACCACGTCTCCCACACCGTATTGGTCCTCTAGCAAAATCAGAAAGCCGTTGATGATGTCGCGAATGAGGCTTTGGGCGGCAAAGGACACCGCCAGACCCAAGATTCCAGCTCCGGCCACTAGCGGCCCGATGTTCACACCAACTGCCCAGAGGGCGGCAACGATGCCTAGGGTAATGACAAGGAGGTTTGTAATGCTTTTAGCAACTGTTGAAAAGGTGGAGAGGCGAAGCGTTCGGCGCTGAGAATCGTGAATGATGAAGCGGGGGGTCTGTTGAATGAAAATAAACAGCCGGTCAATCAGAATGTCATCTAGGCGAATGAGGAGGTATGTCACCATTGCGACAATGAACAGCTTACCGGGGATATGCAGCGCTTCTAGCAGGAGGACCTGAATCCAGCGCGTATAGGGAGCCAGCCCCACCGCCACAAAGCCACCACCAACCCATAGGGCCAGTTCCCCCAGCTGGACGATGCGTCGCTTTAAGGCATAGATGCGGTGATGCTGCTGTGCCCTGATGTCCTGCTGGACCAGAGAGAACTGGAGGGTGACATCGTCAGACTCGCCGGCAAGCTGTTTGGCGATCGCCTCGCGCTGCCCCTCAATATGGCTCTGCTTTCGCTCTAGCCGCCGCTTAGCCTGCCGTAGACTCATGCTCAACACTAGGAGCCCCACCAAGATGCCACAGGCCACCTGGAGCTGCTGGAGCAGGAACTGGCGCTGCCGCTCCAGTTTAAATCGCACCAGCGATCGCTGGATGTCTTTGGCCCAGCTCCACGCCAACGCCTCGGTGACATCTCGCCGGGAGGTGAGATCGAAATCCCCAAGATCATCTCCAAACAGTTGGGCATCGGCGATGGTCACCGTCATCAGCTCGGAGGAGAAGGGAGGGGGTGCGGGCTTGTCAGGGTCATCCGCTGTGCTGGCGGCGCGTACTGGCTGAGCCGTGGCTACCAGCACCGTAAGATTGCCTCGCGGCTCTGGCGTAACGCTGACCGTATTTGGGTCAAACCTTCGAGTCGCGAAGGACACGAGCTGTTGCTCAATCGCGTTGTCTCGGGTATCGGTGAGTGCCGCGACGCTCAGCAGCCGACGACCGTCGAACCAAACCGTTAGTCCTTTGCCATCGGGCGTATTCGCGCTGCCGGACCCAATCAGTTCCCTAAGCTCGGGGGGCAGCACAGGCGTAATACGCTGCACACCACCACCAAACTGCGGCGGTGGCGCTTCAGTGGCCTCAGGCGTCTGCTCGGGTTGAGCAACCCCGACAGAGCACCATAGCCCTAACAGCAGCGCTGTCAATCCTGCGATCGCGTATCGGCATAGCTGACGTAATTTCAATGTTGTGAACCAAACTGACGCCATCCATTTTAGGGGGTGCAAGCGTGAGTGATCACCGGCGCACCAGTGGACCACTGATAGATGTTCTGCGCTTCAACAATAGGAGCGTTATAGAAGTCGCCGTAAAACCCAGCCGCTTTAGCGGTGGGACATAAGGCGGTGAGCCGTGGGCGAACATATCTATATCTTACACAGAATATGTTAGACTGTAAGCATGAGCCAAAAAGCTTACCGCTACCGCTTTTACCCCACCGCCGAGCAAGAAAACCTCTTGCGCCGGACGATGGGCTGTGCTCGTCTGGTTTACAACCGCGCTTTGGCGGCTAGAACTGAGGCTTGGTACGAGAAGCAGGAGCGTGTCGGCTACGCTCAAACCTCCAAAATGCTGACCCAGTGGAAAAAAGAGGACGGCCTTGAATTTCTCACTGAGGTTAGCTCGGTTCCCCTTCAGCAGGGGTTGCGGCATCTGCAAACCGCGTTCACCAACTTCTTTGCAGGTCGGGCTAAATATCCCAACTTCAAGAAGAAGCGTAACGGCGGCAGCGCTGAGTTTACCAAGTCGGCTTTCAAGTTTAAGGGCGGTCAAGTTTACCTGGCTAAGTGCTGTGAGCCATTGCCGATTAGGTGGTCGCGCCAGCTCCCGAAAAATACTGAACCATCAACCATAACGGTAAAGCTGACCCCTGCGGGACGGTGGTTTGTATCGCTATTGGTGGAGGTAGAGATTGAGCCGTTGCCGCAATCTCCCAACCAAGTTGGGCTGGACATGGGCATCACCAGTCTAGTCACGCTGAGCACAGGCGAGAAG
>JBARYO010000629.1:0-17457 GCA_049647905.1 Elainellaceae cyanobacterium
CCATAGGTGGGGTGCATCAGCACGTGCGTTTTTCCTAAGCCACTGCTGTGCCCTGCGAAAACCACTGGTGCTGTGATGATCGGTAATCGCAAAGCCGCGTAGGCCATTTCTAATGGCCTGCTCTACCAACTGCTCCGGCTGCATTTGCCCGTCGGAGAAGACCGTGTGCATGTGAAAGTTGTAGTGCTGTGGGCAGCTCTCGACGCTGATGGAGCTAAAGACCTGCCGTAGTTTTTGGATGTCTTGAGACGATTGGGATGATGCTTGCGGTGGGGCAAAGTCAACAGCCATAATTTAATATTTCTTTATAGCTTCGTCTCCACTATAGAGCCTAAGTATAAAAATGTGCATTGAGGTAGGTGACAGTTATTGCTTCGTTGGCTGTAGCTTCAGCTATACTCAGCTACAGATTTGGGTAGGTCCGTCTTTATATACAGGAGATAACTTGCCTAAGCGAAGTCGAAGGTAAGACGACTCGCCCTGGCTGTGCGGTAGAGATTATGGACTATCCTCAAACCCTGTCGAGTGAAACGGTGCTGCCTGGGCTTTCGCTGGATCTAGCGCCAATTTGGTAGATCCTCTAGACGGTGTGGACCCGGTACATCAAAGGTTGGCAGGACAGGGCGGTGCCAAGTCGCTATTCTACGGTTACGCTCTTCGCCAAATTTCGAGGCTGATCTACATCTAACCCCCGTCGTGCTGCAATATGGTACGACAGCAGCTGCAGCGGAATTACCGTCAGCAGGGGCGACAGCAATTCATCGACCTGGGCGACCTGGAGCTGGGCGTCAAAGATTTCCTCAGCAGCGTCATCGTTTACCGCCGTCACGCCGAACAGCTGTGCGTCCCGCGCTTTAGCCTCCTGTGCGTTAGAGAGCACCTTCTCATAGGTCTGTCCTGGTACGGCGATCGCCACCACAGGAACCTTGGCGTCCAGCAGGGCGATAGGGCCATGCTTCATCTCTCCAGCCGGATAGCCCTCGGCATGAATATAGCTAATTTCCTTCAGCTTCAAAGCACCCTCTAACGCAATAGGAAAATTGATGCCGCGCCCCAAAAAGATAAAGTCCTGGGTTTCTATAAACTGGTGGGCTAGAGCTTCGGCGCGGGTCTCTTGATCTTGCAAACTCGCTTCAATCTGAGCTGGAATCTGCCGCAGCTGGGACAGCATCTGTTCCGTCTGCTCAGGGGACAGGGTGCCACGGCGGTAGGCCAAATCCAGGGCAAGGCAGTAGAAGGTGAAGAGCTGAGCGGTAAACGTTTTTGTAGCAGCGACGCCGATCTCAATACCGGCTTTAGTATCGATCAGGTAGGTCACCAGCTTAGCCAGGGTGCTTTGGGTCCGGTTGGTGATGCCCAGAAATTTGGGCTGCAGCGCGGCGGACTGATCTTGACGACGGCGCTTTTCCATAGTGAGGGCGGAAAGGGTATCTGCCGTCTCACCGGACTGGGTGACCCCAATAGTCAGGGTATGGGGGGTCAATGGGGGGGGAGAATACCGGAACTCTGAGGCGTATTGGACATGGGTCGGGATACCAGCAAGCTGCTCTAGCAGATATTTTCCCACAAGGCTGGCATGCCAGCTCGTGCCGCAGGCCACGATTTGAATTTGGTCCAAGTCTTGATAAAACGCTTCCGATAGCCCTAGCTGGATAGGATAGCCCTCGTCACCAGCGGACCAGCTGGGGTTAAAGTAAGCGCTGATGCAGGCGCGAATCACATCCGGTTGCTCATAGATCTCCTTGAGCATGAAGTGGCGAAAGCCCTGCTTCTCAATGGCGGTGGAGATCCCTGACATCACCTGGGGCTGCTTGCGCAGGCGATCGCCGTCGCCATTATAAATCTGCACTCCCAGGGGGGTGATAGTGCCCAGCTCACCGTTCTCCAGGGTGATCATGGCCTGGGTGTGGGGCAAGATAGCGGGCACATCCGAGGCGCAGAAGAATTCACCCTGGCCAAAGCCAATCACCAGAGGGGCGGAGTCCTGACGGGCAATGACGATTTCGTCGGGATAGTCGAGGCAGACCAACGCAATGGCAAAAGAGCCAGACAGCTCTTGCACGGCGCGACGGGTGGCCTCGGTAAAGGGGGAGAGGTAGCGGTCGGCTTCGTTGTTTTGCTGCAGCTTCTCTAGGTGCAGCGCTACCAGGTTGGGGATTACTTCGGTGTCTGTCTCGCTGACAAACTCGTAGCCCAAGGGTCGCAGCCGATCGCGCAGCTCCCGGTAGTTCTCGACGATGCCATTTTGCACTACGGCGACCCGCCTGTGGGTATCGAGATGGGGATGGGCGTTGTGCTCTTCGGGCTTACCGTGGGTGGCCCAGCGGGTGTGGCCAATGCCGATGGGGGCAGGGTCTTCTAATCCTTGGAGCTTGTCTTTGAGATTTTGGAGTTTGCCCTTGGCGCGGATGCAGTGGATCTTGCCGTCTGAGAGGGTGGCAATTCCAGCGGAATCATAACCGCGATATTCTAGCCGCTGCAGCCCATCAACTAGGATACCGCTGGCCGCTTGGGTTCCAATGTAGCCCACAATTCCGCACATAGACGCCCGGCTCCTTATAAGATGACGGTAGATGAATAGCCCCTATTGTAGATTGAGTTGTTTACGTCAGGCGTAACGCCCACATGGGGTGCGCCTTTAACCCTACAGCGATTCTCTACAGCGACTCTACAATGGCGGAGGCGATCGCAATCTGTTCGGGGCTGAAGGCGGCTTGTTCCAAGTAAAAACCCAGCTCTACTGTACCGTAGCGCGGGCTGAGGGAGAGGGCCTTTCGGTAGCTTTGCTGGGCCTCGTTTTGACGCCCTTGACTCCACAATGCGACAGCTTCTGCAATTAGTGGGTGGGGATTATAGGGCTCTAGTTCGGCAGCGCGCACAGCGGTGGCGATCGCCCAGTCGTAGAGCTGCATCCTCTGGGCGGCTAGGCTGAGGTTGAAGTAGGCGACCTCGTTGTCGGGGTTGAGGTGAGCTGCCCACAGGTGGCTAGTGACGGCAGAGCCTAGGTTGCCCTGCACAAGTTTGACAATACCCAATGCATTTAGCGTCGGGACGTCAAATGGATCGACGTAGAAAGCCTGTGTCAAGGTCTGAGCCGCTGGTTCCCCCTGATCCGCTAGGTGCTGCGTCCAGCCCAAAATTACCCGTCCACCTTGATGGTCAGGTTCGAGGGCCACCGATTGCTCCAGCACCGCGATCGCCTCATCAAAGCGACCCTGATTGCGGTAGTCGAGTCCCTGCTGCCGATACTGCGCCGCAGTTTGCGGAACGGCGGCAGTGGGCAGCAGGACTAAGACAGATACAGCGGCACTGGCCCAACCGGCGAGTCGTCGCACCAAGGTTATGCCGCAGACAAGAGCTGGATATTGGAGAAGACAATAGCTCTATCGGCCTCTCCATCGGTCTCGATGTGGCGATGGTTGAGAATCACATAGTCGCCCACTTTCTCGTACTCATCGGTAAAGATGCTCTTGCCACCCTTCTGCTCGCCCGTCTTCGGATCGTGGTAGACCGAATCGTAGCGGTGGGATAGGTAGCCTTCGCCAGTGTCGTGGCTGCTGAAGGTGTGGATGGTGACGACAACGCCGTGGATGTGGCGATGCACCATGGTGACTTCGTTGTTATTCAGCTTGTAGCGATCGCCTTCACTCTTTCCGCCCAGCAGAATTTCCTTCGCGCCTGCATCGTCCGTTTCGCCAAAGGAAAACTCGTTTTTGCCGTGGGTGTCTTCAAAGCCGCGACGCACCCGATGAATCGCGATTTCAAACAGCTGACCCGCCACTTCTTTGTGGGCCTGCTCGTCGTCGATGCCGGAGACCTCAGCCTTCAGGTCTGGGTTTACGCGCACTGTCCCATTGTGGGTTTGATCGCCAATGGTATATGTAACGTCAGCGGTGTAGCCGGGAAAACTGCTGTTCCAGGTGTAGCGGTTTTCGTAAGCCGAACGAAATAGGTCGCGTGCCGATGTTTTTTCGGCAGTTGTATTTAGGGCAGTCATAGAACGTTAAGGTCTCTTCAATCAGGATCTATCTCTTCATCTAGGATAAGCGGTTCTGCTGTAGTCTGCAGCCCCCACGGTGATGAGCACAGCGGTACTAATGCGGTCCCAATATAAAAGCCTTAATCCGATTAGCTGTACGGGCCGATGACAATACAACAGTTTTGCAACATTGTCCTGAGGTCAATCAGCCGGTTCGGTAAAGAATTTGCATAGTTTCCCCCGTCTACCTACTGGCATATTCTAATCATGCTGCTTGAACGCAAACCAATCCGAGCTGGCAAGCGCCGTATACGACTGTGTTTAATCATTCCGCTTGGTAATGGGGCAAAATTGCAATATCCTGTTGCCAATGCTGATGAAGCTCGAGTGCTATACGAAGAGCATCTCAGACTCAACCCTGCTGCTCTCGTGCCTCAGGGCTGAACCCCACGGTAGGCGGCTGTTTTCTTCTTTCTTTTGTTTCCTCCGACCTGCCTTGAGGAGTCTACGCTGGACGTCTCGCTTCGCTTATGCCAGCATCAATACGGCTATCATTACGCCTCACTGTGTCGCCTTGATTGGCGATCGCCCCCTGCATCCTTTCTTAAAGTTGTACCGTTCGGCTTGCATCCGCCATGTCCTGCCTTGAGGATTTCAGCATATGCTGCTAGCTTGGTCCGGCTACCTCAACATCACGGTTAGCACGTCTGACAGATTCCAATCTATTCCGACGGCAGCCGCCGCAAAATCAATTTGTGCTAAATGCATTGGTTAGTTTATCAGGAATTGATAAACCAAAGACGCTAGCCCATACTAATCTAAAATCGGTTATAGAAGCGGCGTTTCCCGCTTCATAGCCCCCGGCAGGAAACGCTACTTCCCACTGTGGACCTCTTGCACAGTCCTAGAATTTGACGGCCACGGCTACTGTCTTGCAACTATAGCTGTTATCGGGTTAGCTAAACCGTTTCTTTTATTGCTAAAATCTATTTCTGTACGGTTCAATTTACAATGCTATTCTAACGCTCTGCTATCTTTAGAACTATTGAGGATACTTTAAACGCGATGACTGAGGCCGCAACAACTCCCATAACAGGCAAGGCGCTATTGCAGAAAGTGAAAGAGCTTTCTCATTTGTCACGCCGTGAAAAAGCTAGGCTGTGTGGTTATTACACAGTTGGAAAAGACGACCAAGTCCGGGTTAATCTTTCGGAATTTACCGAGGCGATTTTGACTGCTAGCGGCGTTCCTGTTGGCATAGACGCCACCAAGGATGGCCGCGGGCGGGAGCCAACCTATCGGGTCAGCGTTCACAAGAATGGCCAAATCGTTATCGGCGCAACCTACACTGAGAAGATGGATTTAGAGCCAGGAGACGAATTTGAGATCAAGCTGGGATACAAACATATTCAGCTGATCAAGCTAGATGAGCAGGATAACGATTCAAACGGTTCAGCACCTGACAACGAGTAGCGCAGGCCGATGCAGCTTGCCGGTCTATTCTTTGCTATTTGGTGTGGCGTTTGGCTTCCCTTTGCCTTTCCACTTGCGGTTTGGTTAAAGTGGAAACCTTTTACAACGAGCACGCTCGACCAGAAGATTCCGCTCTTGCTGGTGCTCTATGCAACCGCTCCAATAGCACTTTTTATCGTTGAGGCGATCGCGGATGAAACGTTTGTCTATGGGTTGGATCGTGCTTCAACAATAGCCTCGGCTAGTTTGGGATTTTTAATTGGGCTTGTGGGCCTAGTTGCGCTGTTCGGGTTACAGATTGCGCTGGGCTGGCTTCGGGTAAAACCGATGCCTGTGGGCGGACAATCAATGGCTAAGACGATCCTTCTAACGGGTAGCCTGGCCGTGGGCGTTAGCCTAGTTGAAGAGGTAATCTTTCGCAGCTTTCTACTGACTCAGTTTTCTAAAACAGCTCCCTTCTATTTGTCCGCAGGGTTGAGTAGCTTAATCTTTGCCCTGCTGCATTTGGTTTGGGACTGGCAAAACACCCGATTCCAGCTTGCCGGTCTCTGGACGATGGGTATGGTGCTTGCCTGGGCGTATCGTCTAGATGGGTTTTCCCTTGGCCTTCCTTGGGGACTTCATGCCGGTTGGATTCTCGGCATAGCATTGGTAGAACTCCAAGGGAAATTGTTGCCCACAGGACAAGTTGCCGTCTGGATCACTGGAGCGGCTGAACAACCGTTGGCTGGACTCAGCACATTGTCTTTTCTTGGCGGTACGGCAGGTCTACTATGGCTGGTGCTGTCTTAGTATTGCTTTGGTCAGCTTCGATGCAGGGTGAGTAGGGTTACAGGGTTGGTGGGCGTGAACCGCGTCAGTGGACCGACAGGGACAGAATAAGTAAGCTGAACCTGTAAAAACTGATGATTCCAGACGGCGGCGGTGGCAGGCGATCGCGCCTTCAGCCACTGCGTTGCGATGGCCATAGTATCGAGGGTTGCCAGCGCTGCCACCAAAATTCCCCCTCTTTGCAGTCGGACCTGAGCGATATCAAGGAGTTTGGCGAGATCCCCATCGCTCCCCCCAACAAAGATGCGGTGGGGGGAGGGTAGCTCAGACAGTCCCTCGGGGGCGCGCCCACAAACAGGGATGATATTGGCAACGCTGAAACGGGCCGCGTTCTCGCAAATAAGAGAGGCTCCAGCAGCGCTTTTTTCAACGGCATAGATCTGAGACTGGGGGCATAGCCGCGCCGCTTCGATCGATACTGACCCTGTTCCAGCTCCGACATCCCACACAACTTGATGGTTTTGGAGCTGCAGTTGCCCCAGCGCCACGAGCCGCACTGGCTTCTTTGTCATGAGACCGGGGCGATCGGGGAAGCTGGCGAACTGGCTGTCATCAATGCCAACTACCGGGGGAGTGGGTGGCGGCAGGCTGTCCTGGCGCTGAAGAATAACGACATTGAGGGGATTGTGCCGGTCCTCTTGAGCTAGATCAGCCGCTTGGCAGCAGCGCACCTGCTCCTGTTCGCCGCCAAGCGCTTCACAAACCCAAATTCGATAGCGATCGCCTAAGCTCAGGTTGAGCAGCATTTGGGCAATGGCGGTAGGCGTGATAGCGTTATCAGTCAGCACTGCGATACGAGATACACCCCGCCGCAGCGCTGCCAACAAGATCTCCGGCGATCGCCCGTGGGCGCTGATAACCTCGGCGTCTTGCCAGGGGCATTTGATGCGGCTAAATGCCATCTGGACGGCGCTCAGATGGGGGTGAAACAGGAGGCGATCGGGAGGGAGATGCTGGAGCAGGAGCCGACCGACGCCAAAAAACAATGGGTCACCAGAGGCGAGCACGACAACGCGTGGCGGTGCAGTACCATTTGGGCTGACAGCGGCAGGGCTGGCGCCAGAGCTAGCGTTCGAAGGCCGAAGCCAATCTAGGAGCTGATTTAGGGACCAGCGATCGCCCGGATGGTGTGGAAAGTAGCTCAGTTGGCGATCGCTGCCTACTAGCACCGTGGCAGCCTCGACGTGCCGCAGACTGGTTTTAGATAAGCCTGCCGCGCCGTCTAGCCCCACCCCGATGACGTGAATTGGCGGTACGGCGGCATCAGCGCTCATAGACTAGGTTCAGTGGCAGTTTTAGGTTGGGCTACAGCTGCGTTGGTCTCTGTTGTATTGGCTGTATGGGCCTCTGTCCAGGCCAGACCTAACAGCGCATTGACGATAGCGGCGGCGGCAGCGGATCCGCCCTTACGCCCCTGAATCAAAATTTGGGGGATGGGGCACCGCGCAAGCACCGCTTTGGCCTCTTCAACGGCGACGAACCCCACAGGTACGCCAATGACCAGCGCTGGCGTATTGGCCGGGTTCTGCTGTAGACAGCGGCAAAGCGCCAGCAGCGCTGTCGGGGCATTGCCGATAACGTAAATGCCCTGGGGACAACGTTTCCAGCAGGTCAGCAGCCCTGTTTCGGTGCGGGTTCGACCGGGTTCAGCCTGTTCAGCCTGCTCCACCGCAACCCAGATCGGATTTTGGAATGTTTGCTGCACCCGCCGTCGGATGCCCTGGTGCACCATATTGACATCCACGATGATTGGCATTCCGGTTTTCAGGGCATTGAGCCCACAGGCGATCGCCCTTGGGCTGAAGTGAGCCAGGGCCGCAAATTCAAAGTCTGCCGTTGCGTGGATGACCCGTCGCACCACGGTGTATTCCTGGGGAGTAAAGTTGTGGGAACCCATTTCCTGGTCGATAAGAGCGAAGCTCTCAAGCGTAATGGGATGGTCAAGCTGGGTCACGGCAGGCATGGTGAATTATGGCGAGTGGGGAAACTGCCGCTGCCGGACGTCATCTGAAAATGCCTGCACGGCCTGGGTAATGACGCCTCGAAGATCGGCATAGGATTTGGCAAAGGGGGGCTGCCAAGCAGACAGCCCCAGCACGTCAGAGGTCACCAGCACTTGACCATCGCAGTGGGGACCAGCGCCGATGCCAATCGTGGGAATCTCAAGGCTTTGGGTAATGCGATGGGCCAAATCTGCCGGAATGTGCTCTAGAATGACGGCGAATGCTCCGGCCTCCTGCAACGCGATCGCCTGAGCCATGAGGGTATCTTTGTCTTCAGGAGACCGCCCTTGCTTACGAAACCCACCCAGCTGATGAATGGACTGGGGAGTAAGCCCCAGGTGCCCCATCACCGGAATACCCACCTGCACCAAATGAGCCACGGTCTCAACCAAGCGTGGGTAGCCGCCCTCAAGTTTGACGGCTTGGGCACCGGCTTCTTTAAGCGCTTGACCTGAGGCCAAGATGGCCTGCTCCAGGCTGACCTGATAGCTCAAGAACGGAAGGTCAAATACCAGTAGCGCCTGCTTCACCCCCCGGCGCACGGCCTTAGCGTGGTGCATCATCTCCGTTAGAGTGAGGGGTAATGTATTGTCATAGCCCAGGGTCACCATGCCCAGGCTATCTCCCACGAGAATGACGTCGACGCCGGCATCGTCAAGGAGTTGCGCTGTGGGGTAGTCAGCAGCCGTCAAGACGACAATGGGTCTGCCGTCACGCTTGTACTGAATAAGCTGCTGAGTGGTTTTCACAAAACCCGTACTCCCTCTCCTGACGTGTTTAATAAAGCCTTTTTCGGAACCCGCGACGCAGGACAGACCGGTGGTAAGTTGGCGCTACAGCATCTCCATAAGCTTGGTACTACAGCACTTCTGCGCGAACACGGGCTGAGGCTACCGTTAAGAGTTTACGGAATCCTGGCACATAGGCGCGTCGGGTGAACACATCATACTGGTTGCGCTCGATCTCATCTAAAATCTGTCGGTATAGCATCAGCGCAGTCCATACGGGCCAACGGGCATCGGAACTTAAGCGACAGATTCCGGACTCCGCTTGGGCATAGAACTTGCGAGCTCGCTGAATCTGAAATCGCATGAGCTCTTGCCATCGCTCGTCAATGACGCCGTTGATCAAATCAGCTTCGGTGTAGTTGAACAGCGCCAAATCTTCTAGCGGTAGGTAAATGCGTCCTCGACGCGCATCTTCCCCCACATCGCGCAAAATATTGGTGAGCTGATTGGCAATTCCCAGGGCGATCGCCTCTTTTTCGGGGTTGCTATCGGCTGAATCTTGATGCCAGGGCGTCGACATCTGGCTGGTGTCTGCTCCCATGACGTGGTTTGACATCAAACCTACGGTGCCTGCCACCCGGTAGCAGTAAAGGTTTAGCTCCTCAAACGTCTTATAGCGGCTGCGGTGTAAGTCCATGCGCTGCCCAGCGATCATGTCCCGAAACGGCTGGATATCGAGGGGAAACCGCTGTAGGGTGTCGACCAGGGCAACATCGGGATTCTCCAGAGGTTGCCCTGAAAAGATTGACTCCAGCTGGGCCTCCCATTGATCCAGGGTTTCCGGCGTGGTGGTGGCTGCATCTGGGCCATCGACGAGTTCATCGGTGCGGCGACACCAGACGTAGATAGCCCAGATGGCCCGCCGTTTTGCCTCTGGCATAAGGAGCGTTCCGAGGTAAAACGTTTTTGAGTATTTAGCCGTCACTTGTCGGCAAAACTCGTAAGCATCCTCCAGTGGGGCCAGTGTAGTCATGGAGATAGGCTTAGTCAGTTGCAGCATTGCATTGCGAGAAGATTCAAACATTACAGCAAGCAGCCAATTGCTCCAACAGGTTTACAGCTGGCTCGCACTCATATAGCGATACCCAAGACATTGTGCTTGGGCATCACCAATCATTCATGCCGGGATAGCCCCATACCAAGTTCACCTCAAGCGACCGTTGCTCCTGATTGAGACAGGCTGCCAGCGACCGCATCAGCACGGCTAATGGCCTGCGCTGTCAGCTTACCAGAAAGTACAGCCCCCTCCATACTTGCTAAGTAACGCTGCATGGTGTAATCCCCTGTTAAATAGAAATTAGAGATTGGCGTCACTTGGCTAGGACGGTTTTCCTGACGGCCTGGCGTCGCTCTGTAAACAGAGCGTGGCGTTTTGACAACTTTATACTTTAGCAGTGTTGCAGGACTATCCGTATCAAAATGAGCTGGAAATAGATTTTTCAGCTCCTCCATCGTAGCCGCTACGATATCCTCGTCAGAGCGCGTAATCCAATCCTGGGCAGGCGCTAGCACCAGTTCCAGCATGGAGCGCTCAGAGTTCTCGTACTCGCGGCAGGTGTTGCTCATGTCAGCATATACACTGAGCAATGGCGATCGCGAGAACAGCAGATGGTCGATGTCGGTGAGCTTCCGATCAAACCAGAGGTGGATATTGATCACGGGCACCCCCTCTAGCCCATTGAGCTGCTGGAAGTACTCCAGCTCGCGCCAAGGCGCAGGGAGAAGAGACTTCAAAGGATCGACGGACATGGCGGAGACGTAGGCGTCAGCCGTGACGGTGTAGTCCGCTGCCCCATTCTGACCGCGCATCAAAAAGCCGCGCACCGAGCCATCGTCGTTGATCAAGAACTGCTTCAGCGACGAGGAGAGGTGAATCTCGCCACCGCGATCGCGAATATAGTCGGCCAGGGGTTCACAAAGCCGCTCGGTGGGAGCCCCATCCAGGAACGCCATCTTAGAGCCGTTTTTCTCCTGCAGGAAGCGGTTCATTGCAGTGAGAATAACCGTGGAAGAGATGTCGTCCGGTCCGATGAAGTTGAGGGATTTGGTCATGGCGATGAAGACTTCATCATTGACCCGCTCGGGAATATTGTGCTTTTGCAGCCACTCAGTCCAGGAATACTTATCCATCTCCTCAACATAGGCCTGACCCCGCAGCATCACGGGCAGCAGACCAATACCAAAGCGGATCTTCTCTCCCCAGGTCAGCATGTCGTTGTTGCCCAAAATTGCGGCAACGCCGTTCCATGGGGCCGGAATATCTGGGAAGTCAAAGCGCGAGTAGGTGCCCGGATTGTCGGGCTGGTTGAAGATCATGGTGTGGTCTTTCCACTGCAGCCGATCCTCAATCCCTAGCTCTGCGAAGAGCTGCAGCATATTTGGATAGGCACCGAAGAAAATATGTAGCCCGGTCTCATACCAGTCCCCGTCCTCATCTTTCCAGGCGGCCACCTTGCCACCCAGAACGTCTTGGCGCTCTAGCAAAATGGGTGTATGCCCCGCATCGGTGAGATACTTGGCACAAGACAAGCCCGCTAATCCACCGCCCGCGATTGCAACTCGCATGTAATGCTTCTGTCCTTAAAAGATCCATTTATCGCTTTAACAGCCTAAATCATAACTTCCCCTGTTGCAATCTGTTACATTTGGCGACCGGCCAATGGTTGGCTCCCGCTAAATAAATGGCTACCGTGAATGAATCAATGCTTTCCGACAAATCCCCATGGCAACGCTCAGTCTATGCATGATTGTGAAAGATGAGGCGGAGCGGCTGGCCGCTTGCTTGACCAGCGCTCAACCCATCGTTGATGAATTGATTGTTGTAGATACCGGCTCTACGGATAATACCCCAGAGATTGCCCAGCAGTTTGGGGCTATGGTGCACCATGCTGCGTGGAATAATGACTTTGCCGAAGCGCGAAATCAAGCGTTGTGCCACGTCACAACGGACTGGGTCCTTGTCTTGGATGCCGATGAATATCTGACGCCCGAGGCGATCGCCAAAATTCCAGAAGCCATTGCGGTTGACCAGCGGCTTGTGGTCAATCTCATCCGCCATGAAATTGGAGCGGCCCAGTCGCCCTACTCAGTGGTGTCTAGACTATTCCGGCATCACCCTGCTGTCCGCTTCAGTCGCCCCTATCACGCTATGGTGGACGACAGCGTCGCCGAGCTGATGGCCCAGGAATCCCACTGGCAGATCGCCCAGCTGCCCGACATCGCCATTGCCCACAACGGCTACCAAGCGGATGCCATTACCCGCCTGAACAAATTAGAGCGGGCACAGCAGGCCTTAGAGACGTTCCAGTCATCCCATCCGACGGATCCCTATGTGTGCAGCAAGCTCGGCGGACTCTATGTCCAGACTGGTCAACTGGATCGCGGCATTGAGCTACTGCAGCAGGGATCGGCTCTTGACCCAACCCCAGGGGTGGCTTACGAAATCTACTACCACCTGGGTATCGGCTACCGCCAGCAGCAGCAATTTGTTGAGGCCATGTCTGCCTATGAGCAGGCGATCGCCCAGCCTGTGGATCCGCTGGTCAAAATTGGGGCCTGGCTCAACTTGGGGTCTCTGAAGCAGGCTCAGGGCGATTTAGAAGGAGCGATTACCCAGTATCAGGACTTGCTCCAGGCGGATGCCAGTTTCACGAAGGGATACTACAACCTGGGCCTGACCCTGAAGCAAATGGGGCGGCTTCCCCAGGCGATCGCCTGCTATCAGCGCGCGATCGCCCTAGACCCTGAGTTTGCCGATGCCCATCAGAATTTGGGGGTGACCATGCTCAAGCTGGGCTATATCGAGGAGAGCCTCAAGGCATTTCGTCAGGCGATCGCGATTCACCAGCGTCATAATCCCGCTGAGGCGACGCGGCTCAAGGCGGTTTTGGCGTCGATGGGATGGTCGATTTAGGCCGGGACGGTTTAGCCTGAATAGAGGCCCAAATACCGAACCGCCAGGACCAAATGGCGCTGGCGGTTCGGCAAGCATTCACTGATTTACGGTTAAGACCTTTATATTGGCTGGTCTCAATTTATCTGTAAACACTAGGATGCCAAGACCTGCCGTAAAGTCTGGATTTCATAACATTTTCTTTATGTTTCAGCTTCCCGAAAAATTGCGTCGCTTTGTTGCAATTTGTTAAGTGCCCATGATTGCCCTATGGGGACGGTTTCTGGACATCACGCTTAAAAAGCCAGATCATCAGCGCTACGATACCCACCTGTAGCCCTAAGTTGGGCAGCGATCGCGACAGGTTTTGGCCTGCTAGGCATTGGGAAAGGAATACCACAGCACCGATGAGTCCCGATGCACCAACCGAACCATAGATGAATCGCCTCAAGCCCCGATAGGGGGCTTTGGACTCCGCTACAAGGCGCTTATACAGTTCAGGATCAATCTGACGCGCACTTTTGGGGCGATTAGGGTTGCTCACGGCGGTGGAGACGAAAGTAAGATGGTTTAGACCCCTACCATAGCTTACGCTTGTGACGTGGATGGATGGTTTTCCAGTTTGTGCGGGCCACAGCCAGCTGTTCGTCGGAAACCTTCGCGCCGGTCAAATCGGCTCCGCATAAGTTGACGCCTCGTAGGTTGGCGTTCGTCAGCGATGCAAAGCTCAAATTAGCGCCTCTGAGATCGGCTTGAGCCAGGTCTGCATTGGTAAAGAAAGCGCCAACCAGGTTGGTATCCCGCAGGTTTGCCCGCTGCAGATTTGCCCGCCCGAAATTGGCGCCGCCCAAGTCAGACTTCTGAAAATTAGAGCCAGCCAGCTTGGCCTGGTGGAAGTCGGCATCGTGGAAGTTGGCGTTGGACAAATCCATCCGCTGCAGATTGAGCAAGCTTAGATTACGGGCCGTGAAGTTGCGCTGGCCGTGGGAGTAAGCATCGATAATCTGCCGTGCTGTCGTTTTCGGTATGCGGCGCTTGGAGGGGGCAATATTGCTAATCCGCCCTGATAACGGCACCGACGTCGTATGTTCCGCTGTACGACCGAACTGGCTGTTGTCATCGGTTCGACGCGCGTTGCGGGCGCGAATTTGCGCAGCGAGACGAGCCGTTGACGATGACAGACTCCCACTGGACTGATCTAGATCAGTGGGATACAGCGTCAGCTTCGGACGGGTGTCGGGGCGGCTCGCCGTTGTCATTCCCTCCGCTAGGCTATCCATGTAGGGCACTAAGTCTAAGGCCCGTAGAACATCTGTAGCGGTCTGATAGCGGTGCCGTACCGACACTTCCAGCATCTGCTTAATGACGTTGGCGAAGTGCTCACTGACCTGCACACAGTCACGCCATAAAACCTCCCCAGTCGTTGGGTTGTACCCCATATCCCGAGGCGACTTTCCGCTCAATAGATAAAGAGAGGTGATGCCAAGGGCGTAGATATCACTAGCATAGGTGGGTCGCATGGCCATTTGCTCGGGCGGGGCATAGCCAGGCGTGCCAACGGCATAGGAGGTCAGGGCTGTATTCTCTGAAGATGTTGCGGCAAGCGTTGGATTGACCTTGTCTTTGACGGCACCAAAGTCAATCAAGACGAGCTTTTTGTCCTGCTCACGGCGGATTAGGTTTGCGGGCTTAATGTCTCGGTGAATGACTTGCTGATTGTGAATATGCTGCACCATTGGCAGAATTTCACTCAGAAACTGCTTCACCCCGCTCTCTCCGAACGGGCCACTTAGCTTCACCTCTTGCTGTAGGGTGTGTCCGCTGATATATTCCTGAACGAGATAGAATTCTTGGCTGGTATCGAAATAGTCCAGCAATCGTGGCACCTGGGGATGGTCGCCAATTTTCCCCAGGGTTTTCGCTTCTCGCTGGAAGAGTTCCCGAGCCATGTGGAGAACTTCGGGAGACGTTGTGGTGGGTCGAAGCTGCTTGATGACGCAGTTGGGATGACCCGGCAGCGATTCATCAATGGCTAAGAATGTAGCGCCAAAGCCTCCATGCCCTAACTGTCGAACAATCCGGTAGCGGTTGTTTAGCTTCATGACAGCACCACACGCCTGGCAGCGCTGGTTCACATCCGGATTCACCGGATGGGGACACGTTGGATTTAAGCAGTAGCCCATTCCAAGTTTCTCAAAAACACATGGCGTGACGAACGAAAAGACTGGTGGTTCCTTTGCCTAATCTACCCAGATGGGTCAGACCTGCTCAACGCTATCGAGACCTTAAGACTGTTGTCGTTCCAGACTAGGCAAGTTCAACCAAAACTATCGATACCCCAAGACTATTGTTGTTTTGGACCATAACTTCTACCTTAAATGATTTCCCCTGAGATACTAGACAAAAACCACATGAGCTCTTATCACTGGCTTAAAGAATTTCTAAAGTTGTCCCCAATCTTTCCGAACTGGTGCTGAAATCCCCCAAATATAGTCGAGATCATGCCATGAGCCCATGAACGATAGAATGAGGGGCGATAACTAGGAGAATCACGGGGACAGTTAGGCCGCATGCGAATTTCACTGGAGTGGCTGCAGGAATTTGTAGAGGTATCGATGACGCCGGTCGAGCTCAGCGATCTTTTGACTATGGCTGGCTTTGAGGTTGAAGACATTGAAGATCGTCGCAGCTGGGCAGATGGTGTTGTCATTGGATATGTTTCTGATTGCCAGCCCCATCCCAACGCCGACAAGCTGCGGGTCTGCAGCGTGGACATTGGCGAAGCTGAGGCGTCTACCATTGTTTGCGGAGCCGCGAATGTCAAATCCGGAATATTTGTGCCTGTCGCCACAGTAGGGACCTATTTACCCACAATCGATATCAAAATTACCCCACGTAAGCTGCGGGGCGTCAAATCCCATGGGATGATCTGCTCCCAGTCAGAGCTAGGTCAGGAGAAAGACTCCGACGGCATCTACATTTTCTCTGATGCCAATTCCCCCCACGGCCTTACCCCTGGGGAGGATGTTCGCCCTTATCTAGGTCTAGACGATGTCATTTTGGACGTCACGTCAACGGCGAATCGAGCCGATGCCTTGAGCATGATTGGCATTGCGCGGGAGGTGTCCGCTTTGACAGGGGTACCGCTGTCGCTGCCGGAGATTCCGGATGCCGAGGTGTCTTCCAGCGCTCATCTGACCATCGCGGTACAGGAGCCCCAGGCTTGCCCAATCTACATTGGTACCTACATTAGCGGCATCACCCTGTCCTCTTCTCCGCAGTGGCTGCAGCGCCGCCTCCAGGCCGCAGGCGTTCGGCCCATCAACAGCGTCGTCGATGTCACGAACTACGTCTTGCTGGAGTGGGGACAGCCGCTCCATGCCTTTGACTATGCCCGCCTGATGGCGATCGCCCCCGAGGATAGCCTGACGGTCGGCGTCCGGTTTGCCCGTGACGGCGAGACCCTGACTACGCTGGATGGTCAAGAGCGCCAGCTCCAGCCCCAGGCGCTGCTCATTACCGCAGAGGACAGTCCAATTGCGCTGGCGGGCGTCATGGGCGGTGAGGCGACGGAGGTCCACGGGGAGACAACCGCCATCTTGCTAGAGGCCGCTCTCTTTGATTCGGTGGCCATCCGCCGCTCGGCCCGCAGCCAAAGCCTGCGGACTGAGGCGTCAGCTCGCTATGAACGCGGCGTCAACCAGGCGGACGTTGGGCGAGCCTGCCGCCGGGCGCTACACCTAATCACCACCCTAGCAGGCGGCAAGGTCACCCATCAGGCGATCGCTGTAACAGGCCAATCCGTTGCCTCACTCGCTGCTGCCCAGCAGGACGAGATGACCCGCAGCATAGAGCTGCGCCAGCGCCGGGTGAACCAGGTACTGGGGCCAGTGGTCCGAACAGACGAGAGCTTAGGCACCCTATCGTCTGACGATATCGAGCAGATCTTGGTGGCGCTGGGCTGCGAGCTAGAGCCAATCTCTGGCTCCACAGCAGAGGAGACTGTGCTCTGGCGCGTGAGCGTCCCGCCGTATCGCTATCGGGACCTAGAGCGCGAAATTGATCTAATTGAGGAAGTGGCCCGCCTCTATGGCTACAACCGTTTTGCCACGACCCTCCCGGCTAAGGGTGAACCAGGCCGCCTCTCATCACGCTATGCCGCGGCGCAGCGTGTGACAGCAGCGCTGCGGGCAGAGGGCCTGACGGAGCTAGTCCACTATTCCCTAGTCAAACCTGAAAGCGATCGCCAGATCAAGCTGGCTAACCCGCTCTATGCCGAATATTCGGCCCTGCGGATGGAGCTATTCTCTGGGCTAGTCGATGCCTTCCAGTACAACCTGGAGCAGGGCAGCGGCGCATTAAACGGCTTTGAGCTAGGGCGTGTATTCTGGCATCAAGACGGGGTGCAGCATGAAAAGGATTTGGTTGCTGGCATTATTGGCGGTGACCCGATGCAGGGGCGGTGGGTCCAAGGCGGACGCGATCAACCCA
>JBARYO010000630.1:0-3466 GCA_049647905.1 Elainellaceae cyanobacterium
GTATCACCCCAGCTGCATCAGCATCGACGGCAGTTTCCCAGCCTACAGCAGGGCTATTATTTCAATTTCGGTGGCCAAGGCCCCATGCCTCAGGTCTCCCTCAATGCAATTCAAGCTGCCCATGAAACCTTTCAACAGCTTGGCCCCTTTTCAGGCCGAGCCAACCAGTGGATCAACCAGCAAACCCAAGCAGTACGACAGGCGATCGCCGCTGAGTTAGGCATTGACCCATCAACCCTCACCCTGACGGACAGCGTCACCACAGGCTGGAACATTGCCTTGTGGGGTTTGGACTGGCAGCGGGGAGATCATCTGTTGATATCGGATTGTGAGCACCCTGGCTTAATCGCCACCGTGCAGGAACTGCAGCATCGCTTTGGCATTGAGGTTTCCGTTTGCCCCCTGATGGACACCCTCAACGGCGGTGACCCTGCAGCTGTTGTGCAGTCCCATCTGCGTCCCAATACCAAGGTGCTGGTGGTGAGCCACATCCTCTGGAATACCGGTCAGGTGCTGCCGCTAGAGTCAATTGTTGCGGCATGCCATGGCCACGATGGTAAGCATGGTGCGGTGCTAGTGCTGGTGGATGCGGCCCAGTCGGTTGGCGTCCTGCCGTTGGACTTGGAAGCGCTAGGAGCTGATTTTTACACCTTCACGGGGCATAAGTGGCTCTGTGGCCCAGCGGGGCTGGGTGGCCTTTATATGCCTGCTGCCGTGCGAGAAATGGTGCGTCCCACCTTCATCGGCTGGCGCAGCGTCACTAAGGACAGCGCTGGGCAGCCCACAGGTTGGCAGCCCGGCGGCGATCGCTTCGAAATCGCCACCTCGGCCTATACCCTGTATCCGGGCCTTACTGAAGCGATCGCCCTTCACAACAAGTGGGGCACCGCCGCAGAGCGCTACCGCCGTATATGTGACCTAAGCGCCTATTTGTGGCGTGGCCTACAGGCGATGCCACAAGTGCGCTGTCTCAAGACCGCTGAACCAGAGGCGGGGCTTGTCTCTTTTGTGGTAGAGCCAAGGTCGATTTCCCATGCTCAGATTGTGGCGATGCTAGAACAACAGAGCATTATGGTCCGCACCATTCTCGACCCAGACTGCATCCGCGCCTGCGTTCACTACATCACGACTGAGGCAGAGGTTGACCACTTGTTGACAGGCTTGGGCGATGCCTTATCGTAATGACAATGCCCCCCAGCAGGGCCATAAGACCAGCGCTGAGGGGCGATCGCATCGTTGAGACTGGGGAGCCTGTTACCTTTGAGACTGTGGCTCGAGGCTAGGCTTCAGCGCTGTCGACGTCGTTATCTGAGGCGTCAGACGGTGCAACATCAGACAACGTCGGGGCAAACGACTTTTCCATAGCCATCCGCTGCTGAGCTCCCCGAAGGAAGTAGCCGTTCATCATGGCAGAAGCCAGCAGCTGGCCCAGATTCTCGCGGCTAGTGCTAATGGAGACATCAAAATGCTGAGACGGCAGTGCCCCCAGCATGTTTTGAAGCGTATGTTCCATCGCTTGGCGGACATCTCTGTCCGGCTGGGAGAGGCGGGCAATCGAGTCAGGGCTTAGGTTTTGTAAATACTGTATTAGCTCATTCGCTGAACCCATTTGCTCTGCGAAAAACCGTTCTGTGGAGTTTGAAGTGTCCTTCATGCTCATCGAACCTCGATAACTGCGTTTGCGTTATTTACACTGTAACCGCAGCTGCCTTGCGGTGCAGGTGTATAGGACCGAACCTGAGGTGGGCAGGTTTTACCAATCTCTTGCGTGACACACAGCCGCCGCCACATCGGCTAGGACAAAGGTGCGTTCTAGACCCCGCGCGGAGCGCGGGGTCTAGAACATTTCACCGTACCCTATCGCTCAACGGGCGCTATGTATAGCGTTGGCCACATCACTTAGGACGAAATCTTGGTCTCAAGGCGCAGCCGGTGTAGGCGATGTGGCGCGCGGTCGTCCTAATGCATCAGGACGACCGCTATACGTCATTGGTCTTTTGAATGTGCGGCAGGAGTTCCATACAATCAATAGGGAGTTCAGTCTTGCAGTAGATTTAATGAGCCTGATTCAAAACAATAAAGATAGTTTGCGGGGCGTCCTCGCCGTATGCATGGTGGTGGCTGGGGTGCTGCACTTTGCGGCTACGGAGCCTTTCGTAAAAATCGTGCCGGGCGTTTTGCCCTACCCAGCGGCGATTGTGTATGTCAGCGGCGTGATTGAGATTGCGCTGGGGGTGATGCTGCTCTTTCGTCCGCTACAGCGGTTGGCCGGGTGGGGGTTGGTGCTGTTGTTTATCGCGGTCTATCCAGCCAACATCAACATGGCGGTGAATCAGATTCATCTAGATGGTATCCCCGATTCGCCCTGGGTTCATGCGGTGCGGCTGCCGTTTCAGTTTGTGTTGATTGCTTGGGCCTACTGGTATACCAGGCTAGAAGAAGAGACATCAGAAAGTAAGGCGATCGCAGATTAAGCTACGCCGGTTTTTCGAAGGTGATTAGGTGCTGCGTCGGCAGGTCCTCGTTGGTACTCACCCAGCGGAGGCCCACCGCCTCTAGTTCTCGCCTGACCTGCCCCTCGGTCATTTTGTGGTGCCGCTTGATTGGAATCAGCGGATTTTCCCCGCGATACTCCGCCAGCACCACCCGTCTCCCCGGACGCAGCGCCGCCGCGATCGCCGTCATCACTTCTTTGGGGTAGGCAAATTCGTGGTACGCATCGACCATTAGCGCTAGGTCGATGCCGCTGGGCAGGTGGGGGTCGGTTTCGCTGGCCAGGATGGTTTCAACGTTGGTGACGCCCCCATCTTCTCGCAGAAATTCAATGATATCCAACATCTCGGGCTGAATATCGATGGCCAAGACGCTGCCCTGGGGCACTTGGGGGGCGAGCCGAAAGGTGAGGTAGCCGGTGCCCGCGCCAATGTCTGCCACGACCATATCTGGGGCTAAATCCAGGGCAGAGACCAGGGTTTGGGGGCGCTCTCGCTGTAGGCGGCTGGGGCGTTCGAGCCAGGCGGCACCGCGATGACCCATCACTTGGGAGATTTCGCGGCCCATGTAGACTTTGCCGATGCCGTCTGAGCTGGGGCGGCGGTAGCTGTATTGGGCGTCTGCAGGGCTATCGGCGAGGGCTGGTGGGGTGAGGGTGAGGAGGGCGATCGCGACGAGAGTTAGCCAATGTCGAATCACGTTGAGAATGGATAGCGGTAAGGCGGAAGCTGCTAAATGATGGGATGGAGACACGGGGGTACTGTCAATTGCGCGGTATGCCGCATATCCTAACGCTTTGAAGACGGTGTGTGAACCTGGGCAAGGCTGGGCATTTTGGGTGGATCGCTTGTTTCATTCAGATGCCCTACAGTCCAGGCAACCATCACCGCTGTTCGGACTCGCCTGCGTGAATACGTTTAATCTCTTGCAGGGGCGATCGCGTCTCGTTGATGAGTGATTAGACCTATGGGAG